>NZ_JBHVQS010000011.1:35241-47405 GCF_042886435.1 Streptomyces sp. NPDC058000 | reverse complement strand
GTCGGGGGCCCCCGGCATGGGGGGGGGCGCCCGGTGCCCCGCGGCCCCGGGCCGGGGGGGGGCCCGGGCGGCCGCGGGCCCCCGCCACGGGGCACCGCGCGGTTCGCGGCGCACCGGGGCGGCGGATCAGGCCCGCCGCCCTCGCCATACCGCGCTCACACCCGCGGCTGCCCCTTCAGCCGTTCGACGACCATCGCCGCCTGAACCCGGCGTCCCACCCCCAGCTTGGACAGGATCGCGGACACCCGGTTCTTGACCGTCTTCTCGGCGAGGAACAGCCGGTCCGCGATCTGGCGGTTCGTCAATCCCTCGCCGATCAGGTCCAGTACCTCGCGTTCGCGCGGCGAGAGCCGGTCGAGTTCGGACGGCTCCGCCTCGGCCGCCCGGTCCCGGCCCGGGCCGCGCAGCCGCTCCATCACCCGCGTCGCGGTGCGCGGGTCCAGCATCGACTGCCCCGCCGCGACCGTGCGGACCGCGTGCACCAGCGCGGTGCCGTCGATCTGCTTGAGCACGTAGCCGGCCGCCCCGGCCATGATGGCGTCGAACAGCGCCTCGTCGTCGTCGAAGGACGTCAGCATCAGGCAGGCCAGCTCCGGCACCCGGGCCCGCAACTCCCGGCAGACCTCGATCCCTTCGTGGTCGTCGTCGGTACCGCCCAGCCGGACGTCGAGGATCGCCACCTGCGGCCGGACCGCCGGTACCCGGGCGAGGGCCTGCCGGGCGTCGCCCGCCTCCCCCACGACCTCGATGTCCTCCTCCGCCTCCAGGAGGTCCCGCACGCCGCGTCGGACCACCTCGTGGTCGTCCAGGATGAAGACGCGCAGCGGGGTGTCCAAGGCGGCGGCGGACGGGGCGGGGGCAGGGGGGACGGACTGCTGGTTCATGCACTCTCGCTCTGCGGTTCTGCGCGGATCGGCCGGGCACAAGGGGCCCGACCACGAGGTTCGTCGGGCCCGGCGGTCCGCGCAAGGGCCGAACGGCCCTGAGGGAACGGGGCCCTTCGGGCACGGTGCGGCGTTGCGATACTGGCGCCCCCGTCAGGAGGTCGATCCCATGCAGCAGCCCCGCCAACCCGCGCGTTCCACTCCGTCCGTGCCGTCCGAACGGTCCGCCGTGGGCACCGTCGGTGGCGAGTACCACGCCCTGCTCGCCCGGCACGACGCCATGCGGCTGCGCCGGCGCATCCTCGGGCAGGGCCGCGCCCCCGCGCCGGACTTAACGGCCACCACCTACGACGGCGCCGCGGACCAGCGGCTGATCACCCAGTACCTCGACCTGGTCACACCGTTCGGCGACCTGATCGCCCACCTCTACGACGAGATGTTCGCCCGGTGGCCCTACCTGCGGTCGCTGTTCCCCGCGTCGATGGACTTCCAGCGCGCGCACCTGGCCCGCGCCTTCTGGTACCTGATCGAGAATCTCCACCGCCCCGCCGAGGTGGCCGCCTACTTCCGGCAGCTCGGCCACGACCACCGCAAACTCGGGGTGCGTCCCGTGCACTTCGAGGCGTTCGAGGCCGCGCTGTGTGCGGCACTGCGGCGCACCGCCGGGCCCCGCTGGGCCGAGGCGGTGGAACAGGCGTGGGTGCGGATGTTGCGGTTCGCGGTCGCGTCGATGGTCGAGGGCGCCGACGCCGCACTCGCCGAACCCCCGTGCTGGCAGGGCACGGTGACCGCCCACGAGCGGCGCCGCCCGGACCTCGCCGTGCTGCGGGTCCGGATGCACGAGCCGTACCCGTACCGGGCCGGCCAGTACGCGGCGGTCGAGTCACCCCTGATGCCCCAGGCATGGCGGCACTACTCCCTCGCGTCCGCGCCGCGGCCCGACGGCGAAGTGGCCTTCCACGTCCGGCAGACCGGCCCCGGCGGGGTCAGCGAGGCCCTGGTCAGCCGCACCGGGGCCGGCGACACCCTGCGACTGGGCCCCGCGCACGGCACGATGACGCTCCCGGACGAGGAGCACTCCCGCGATCTGCTGATGGTGGCGGGCGGCACGGGCTGGGCGCCGGTCAAGGCGCTGCTGGAGGAGTGGGCGGGCCGTCGCCGCGGGGCCGGCGGTCGCCCGCTGCGCCGGGCGGGCCGGGTCCACCTCTTCGTCGGCGCCCGCAGCCGGGCCGAACTGTACGACGCCGAGGCGCTGGCCCAGTTGGCGGCGCACCACGACCGGCTGCGGGTGGTGCGGGTGCTGGACGAGGACGCCGCCGGGGAGGGCGGCGGCCGGCTGACCGAGTACGGCCCGCTGGCCGAGGCGGTGGCCCGGGACGCGCAGTGGTCCGGTCACCTCGCCTTCGTCAGCGGTCCGGCGGCCATGGTCGGTGCCACGGTCGCCCGGCTGACCGCGGTCGGGATGCCGGCCGACCGCATTCGTCACGACCCGGTGCCGGACCCCTTGGCCCCGCCGGCCGGCCGCCCCGCTGTGTGCCCGGCGGGCGAGGCGGTGACCGGAGCGGCACGGTGACGCGGGCCGGGCCGAGTGCGCCGTCCCGCGGGGTGGGCCGAACGGCCCTGGCGGGCGGCGGCCGGGGGCCTTCTACTGGCCGGCATCAGTGCGTCAGCAGCGTCAACAGGACAGGGAGCACGCCGTGAACGACATCCCGGTCCGGCACACCGCCGGCACCGCCACCGACTCCACGCTGGGGGCCTGGGCCGACCGCGAGGCGTCCCGGCGCAGCACCGAACTGGACCGCACCGAGGCCCTCCGGCTGCTGGGCAGCGTGTCGCTGGGCCGGATCGTCTTCACCCAGGACGCGCTGCCGGCCATCCGCCCGGTGAACCACCTCCTCCACCACGGCGAGGTGATCATCCGCACCCACGAGGGCGCGGCGCTGACCACCATGACCGAACACGCGGAGGGCGAGGGGGTGGTCGTCGCCTACGAGGCCGACGCCATCGACCCGGCCACGCACTGCGGCTGGAGCGTCGTGGTGACCGGCTACTGCCACCTGGTGACCGACCCCGACGACCTGGCGCCTTACCAGGCGTTGCTGCATCCCTGGACCGACCACCGGATGGCCCATGCGCTACGGATCCGCCCGGACCTGGTCACCGGGGTGCGGCTGTCCCACCAGGTGTATTGATCACGAGCGTTGTCGACACTCGTGATCAATACACCTAGGGCCGCTCCGACTCCGCGCCGCCCTCCCGATCGCACGGTCGGGACGTGGGTCACACGAGGTGCCGACCGCCGTCCACCCGCACCACCTCGCCCGTGGTGTACGCGGCGTGGGCCAGCGCGTAGACCGCCTCGGCGACGTCCTCGGGGGTGCCGACCCGGCGCTGGGGGGTGTGGGCGGTGATCCACTCCTGCGAGCCTTCCCACACCTCCGGGGCCTCGTCGTACCAGGGGGTGTCCACCAGGCCGGGTGCCACCGCGTTGACCCTGATGTCGGGTCCGAGGGTGGCGGCGAGCAGCCGCGTCATGTGGTCGACGGCGGCCTTGCTCACGGCGTAGGGGATCGAACTGCCCATTGCCCGGCTGCCGGAGACCGAGGAGATGTTGACGATCGAACCGGCTCCGGTGGCCTTCAGATGCGGGACGGCGGCGGTGGTCACCTGCCAGGTGCCGATGACGTTGACGTCGAGGATGTCGCGCCAGACCGCGCCGTCGGCGGCGGCCAGATCGTCGAGCGGGATGAAGCGGGTCCGGCCGGCGTTGTTGACGAGGATGTCGAGCCGGCCGAACTTCTCGATCGCGGTGTCGACCAGGCGCTGGGCGTCTGCCGGGTCCGCGATGTCGCCCTGGACGTACAGCGCGTCCGGCAGCTCGGCGGCGAGGGCGGCTCCGGTTCGGGCGGACGAGGCCGAGTTGACGACCACGCGCAGTCCGGCGTCCGCCATGCGGCGGGCCACTGCGGCACCGATGCCGGACGACGAACCGGTGACCAGGGCGACGCGCTCTTCACTCACAGGACCTCCACGCAACTGACGTCAGGAATGGGGCACTTCACCTCGCAGGCCGACGGGCGGCCGGCGGTGCGGTGGCTCTCTGACGACCCGCGGGGTTTCGCTAGAATATCATTTACCGAAACCACAATTCCATAATGCGGAATGTCGGCGAGGCGGGCGCCCCGGTCATGGGCGTACGGATCGAGAGCCGGCGGCGACCCGGCCCCGCCCGTCACCGCCCCGGCGCCCCCGCGCGGAGCCCGTCCATCACGAGGTCGAGGAGGCGGCCGGCGCGGGAGTGCCAGTCGGCGTGCGGGTCGAGCTGCCAGAGCCCGGCGATGGCGAGGAGGAAGTCCTCGGGGGTGACGCCGGGGCGGATGGTGCCGGCCTCCTCGTTCGCGGTCAGGAGGAGGGTGACGGCGGCGGTGAGGGGGCCGCGGGCCACGGCGGCGAGGGTGCCGTGAGTGGTGGTGGCCTTGCGCAGGGCGGCGGCCAGGCCGGCCTTGGCCATGGCGTACTGGGCGAGGCGGTCCATCCATCCGCGCAACGCCAGGTCGGGCGGTTGGGTGGCCAGGAGGTGCGCCGCGGCGTCGCAGACCTGTTGGACCTCGTGGCGGTAGACCTCCAGAACGAGGGCCTCGCGGTTGGGAAAGTTGCGGTAGAAGGTGCCCTGTCCGACGCCGGCCTTCTTGGCGATCGCGCTCAGCGGGACGTCGGCCGCGTGCGTCAGCTCGACCAGGGCCACTTCCAGGATGCGGTCGCGATTACGTCGCGCGTCCGAGCGCAGGTGCGGGTCCTTGGGGTGCTGCACGCGTCCTCCTCCCGGAATGCGCTGGTGAGTTGGGCTCGTTCGGCGGGTGAAGCGTGGCGAACAATCGGCCTTGCTAACCGGACACCTGTCCGTTAAGTTTCAACGGTAGCGGACAGCTGTCCGCTTGAGGACCACCATAGCGGCCGACGAGTGGCGGATGAGACCAGCTGGGGAGCCCGACGGCCACCGCGACCGGTGTCCCACGACCGCGCCCCACGGCATCCCGCCGCGCTGCCGGCAGCCCCCTTCCGACGCCGCGACGCACCGCACCACCCCTCCGCCCGGACCACCCGACTCCGCCTGGCCGATGCCGCCCGGCGGGGACGGCCCGATCTGCTGACCACTTGCGGGGGCCGGCGGCCCCGACCGGGGGCCGCCGCGCCCCTCGACGCGTGAGACCCGAAAGAAGGCTGAGCTCATGGCCCCATCGACGGCCGGTGCCATCACCTTGACGATCAACGGCGAGAAGCACACGCTGCCCGTCGACAACCGCACCACCCTGCTCGACGCACTGCGCGAGCGGCTCGGCCTGACCGGCACCAAGAAGGGCTGCGACCAGGGGCAGTGCGGTGCCTGCACGGTGCTGCTCGACGGGCGCCGGGTGGTGTCCTGCCTCCAGCTGGCGGTGGCCGCCGAGGGGCGGGAGATCACCACCATCGAGGGCGTCGCGGACGGGGACCGGCTGCACCCGGTGCAGCAGGCGTTCCTGGACCTCGACGGCTACCAGTGCGGCTACTGCACGCCCGGACAGATCTGTTCGGCCATCGCCGCGATCGAGGAGCACGCCGCGGGCTGGCCCAGCGCGGCCACCGCCGACGTCCGGCCGGAAGCGGGCGTTCCGCCGCTGACCGCCGACGAGATCCGGGAGCGGATGAGCGGCAACCTCTGCCGCTGCGGCGCATACGTGTCGATCGTGCAGGCGGTCGCGCGGGCAGCGGAGGACCCGGCGCTCGCCGGTCCGACGGACGAGACGAACGTGGCGGGTGCGGCATGAGGGAATTCGACTACCGGCGAGCGTCCGACATACCGGGCGCGGTGGCGCTGCTCGGCGCCGAGCCCGAGGCGCGCTACCTCGGCGGCGGCACCAACCTCGTCGACCTGATGAAGAGCGGCGTGGAGCGGCCCGCGCTCCTCGTCGACGTGCGGGAGCTGCCGCTCGACCGGATCGAGGTCGCCGACGACGGCGGGCTGCGGATCGGGGCGACGGTCACCAACAGCGACCTGGCCTCCCATCCCGAAGTGCGGCGCCGTTACCCGGCGTTGACGCAGGCGGTGCTGGCCGGCGCCTCGGGACAGCTGCGCAACATGGCCACGGTGGGCGGCAACCTGCTCCAGCGGACCCGCTGCGCCTACTTCACCGACCTGTCCCAGCCCTGCAACAAGCGGCTCCCCGGCAGCGGTTGCCCGGCCGTTGCGGGCGAGCACCACAACCACGCGATCCTGGGCGCCTCCCCGCACTGTGTGGCCGTCCACCCCTCGGACATGGGGGTCGCGCTGGCCGCGTTCGACGCGGTCGTCCACTACGCCACCGAGGACGGGCCGGGCGCGTTGCCGCTCGCGGAGTGCTACCTGCCGGTCGGCGACACCCCGCACCGGGAGACCGCACTGCCGGCCGGCGCACTGATCACCGGCATCACCCTGCCGCCCGCGCCGGTCGCCGCCGCCTCCCGCTACCGCAAGGTGCGCGAGCGGGCGTCGTACGCCTTCGCCATCGGCTCGGTGGCCGCCGCGCTCGACGTCCGGGACGGCACCGTCCGCGACGCCCGGCTGGCGTTCGGGGCGGTCGCGTCCCGGCCGTGGCGCGCGCACGCGGCCGAGCGCGCGCTGATCGACGGACCGGCCACCGCCGAGGCGTTCGCCGCCGCCGCGGACGCCGAACTGGCCGCCGCCGAGCCGTTGCCCGGCAACGCCTACAAGGTGACGCTGATCCGGAATCTCGTCGTCGCCGTGCTGACCGAGCTGGCCGAGGAGACCCGGCGGACCGAGGAGACCACCCGATGACCACCACGACGACCGGAACCACCCCGGTGACCGGAGCCGTCGGCACCGCGCACACCCGCATCGAGGGCCGGGACAAGGTCACCGGCGCGGCCCGCTACGCCGCCGAGATCCCCTTCGCCGAACTCGCCCACGGCTGGCTGGTGGTGTCCACCATCACCCGCGGCCGGATCCGCTCGATCGACACCGCGCCCGTCCTGGCCATGCCCGGCGTGCTGACCGTGCTCCACCACGGGAACGCCCAGCCCCTGGAGTCGAACTACACCGGCCCGATGGGGCCGCCCGATCCGGCGCTCCAGATCTTCCAGCACGACCGGGTGCCGTACGCCGGTTGGCCGGTGGCGCTGGTCGTCGCCGAGACCTCCGAACAGGCCCGGGAGGCCGCCGAGTCACTGGTGGTCGAGTACGAGGCGGAACCGCACGACGTGGCGTTCGTCACCGGGCACCCGGGGACCTACGTCCCGGAGAGCACCCCACGGGCCGCGGCGGAGCAGGAGAAGGGCGACCTGACGGCCGAACTCGCCGCGTCCGCCGTCGTGGTGGACGCGGAGTACACCACTCCGGAAGAGCACCACCACCCCATGGAGCCGCACGCCGCGGCCGCGTACTGGGACAGCGGCCGGCTCGAAGTCGTCGACTCCAATCAGAGCAGCATCTTCGTCGCCCAGGAACTCGCGCAGCTGTTCTCGCTCGACCTCTCCGCGGTCCGGGTGCGCTCCGAACACGTCGGCGGCGGCTTCGGCGCCAAGGGCACCCGCGCGCACCAGGTGGCGGCGGCGATGGCGGCAACGATCCTGCACCGCCCGGTCCGAGTCGTCCTGACGCGACGTCAGATGTTCTCGCTGATCGGCTACCGCAGCCCCACCGCGCAGCGGGTCCGGCTCGGCGCCGACCCCGACGGGCGACTGCGGGCGCTGCACCACGAGGGGCTCAACCAGACCTCCACGGTGCACGAGTTCGTCGAGCGGAGCGCCGATGTGGCCCGGGCGATGTACGACGCCGACGCCCACCACACCGTCAACCGCGTGGTCCGGCTCGACGTGCCGACCCCCACCTACATGCGGGCACCGGGCGAGGCGCCGGGCTCGTTCGCGCTGGAGTGCGCGCTCGACGAACTCTCCGAGAAGTGCGGCGTCGACCCGATCGCCCTGCGCGCCCGCAACGAGCCGACGGTGGGCCCCATTTCCGGGCTGCCGTACAGCAGCCGCAAGCTCCTCGCCTGCTTCGAGGAGGGTGCCCGCAGGTTCGGCTGGGCCGACCGCGACCCGCGCCCCGGAGTGCGCCGCGACGGGCGCTGGCTGCTCGGGACCGGCACCGCGGCCGCCTCGTTCCCCACCCTGGCCGGTCCGTCCACGGCGGCGGTGACGGCCGAGGCGGACGGCACGTTCACCGTGCGGATCACGGCCGCGGACATCGGGACCGGGGCGCGGACCGCGCTGACCCTGGTCGCCGCGGACTCGCTGGAGGTGCCGCCGGACCGGGTGACGGTCCGGATCGGGGACAGCGACTTCGGTCCGGCGATGCTCGCCGGCGGCTCGGCGGGCACCCGCTCCTGGTCCTGGGCGGTCAACCTCGCGGCCCGCGCACTGCGCGGGCAACTCGCGCTGGGCGGCGACGTGCCGCCGGAGGGGATCACCGTACGGTCGGACACCACGGAGGCCATCGGCGCCCTGCCGCCCCGTGAACGGCACGCCTACGGTGCGCAGTTCGCCGAGGTCGCGGTGGACGTCGCGACCGGCGAGGTGCGGGTCCGGCGGATGCTGGGCGTCTTCGCCGCCGGCCGGATAGTCAACCCGCTGACCGCGCGCAACCAGTTCGTCGGCGGCATGGTCTGGGGACTTTCCATGGCCCTGCACGAGGAGGCGGTCCGGGACGGGGCGACAGGCACCCACGTCGGCCCCGACCTCGCCGGCTACCACGTCGCCGCCAACGCCGACGTCCCGCTCATCGAGGCGGATTGGGTGGACGACCCGGACGAGGACGACCCGGTGGGCATCAAGGGCATCGGCGAGGTCGGCATCGTGGGCGCCCCGGCGGCCATCGCCAACGCGGTCTGGCACGCGACCGGCGTCCGTCACCGGCACCTGCCGATCCGCCCGGACCGGGTGCTCACGTCCTGGGACGGCGCACTGCCGCAGTCGTCCGACGGCCGCGGCTGACAGCAGGCGGTCGCCGCTCCCACCCGGGAGCGGCGACCGTCTTCGGCGGACCCGCTCCGCCGCCCTTCACCGTGCCCACCCGGCAGCCGACGGCCGCCGGGTGGGCACCGGCCACGGCCGGGTCAGCGCACGTGGACGGTCCGCACGCTGGTGGTGAAGTCCGCGCGGGGGTGGCCCCCGTGCGGGCCGTCGACGCCGAAGAGCACCCCGCGGAACTGCAGGACGCCACGGTGCGCGGCCTTGACCTTCACGTCGACCTTGGCCTCACCGGCGTCCATGTTCACGAAGTGGCCGCACTTGACGGTGTGCCAGGCGCCGTGCGTGCCGACGCGCTGCTGCGCGCAGAACTCGGCGTACCGGAGGGCGTCGCTGTCGCCATGCCCCGTGAGGTGCACGGCCTGGCCCAGCTTGACGGTGCCGGGTGACGCACTGAGGGTGGCGCTGCCCTTGGCGAAGGCCGGGGTGACGGCCAGTACGGCCACGGCCGCGCCCATGGCCCCCACCGCGGCGAAACGGGCGACGCCCCGACGCCCGCGGATCCCCCGCGCCGCGCGTCCGTTTCCGGCCTTCTCCACTTGCTCGGTCATTTCTGTCCTCCCCTGGGTTGTGGGTCATTGTTACGACCCACCACACAAGAGGGGGATATGGCGCAGTACGTTCCCGGCAACGGCACCAAACGCCGTACGCCCCGCCCCCAAGGGGGGACAACCCCACCCCGACCACCCCGGCCAGCAGCATGGCTCACCAGCCCCGATCGTCCCTACGGTGGCCGCATGCCGATAACCGTCAACGTCCCTGCGCCGAGGGCCGGGTGGGCCCCACGGGCCGCCGTGCGGCACCTCCCCCTCCGGGCGGCCGCCGCGCTCCTCAGCGCCGCCGCCCTCCTCACCGGCCTCGTCCCCGCCCGGGCCGACGCCGCGACAACCACCGCCCACCCGTCCCCCGCCCGACTCCAACAGGACGCCGATGCGGTGCGCGACACCGGTGTCACCGGCGTCTCGGTCCGGCTGACGACGGACCACCGGACGCGCACCGTCCGCAGCGGCACCGGAGACCTGTCCACCGGACGGCCCGTACCGCCGGACGGATACGTCCGGATCGGCAGCAACACCAAGACGTTCGTGGCGACGGTCGTGCTCCAACTCGTGGGCGAGGGACGGCTGTCGCTCGACGACACGGTGGACAGGTGGCTGCCGGGCGTGGTGCGCGGCCACGGCAACGACGGGCGCCGGATCACGGTGCGTCAGCTGCTCCAGCACACCAGCGGCCTGCCGGACTACATCGGCGAGGTCGCCCCGCACCCCAGTGCAGCCGAGTACCACCGCGACCGTTGGACGACCTACACCTCCGCGCAGCGCGCCGCGTTCGCGCTGCGTCACCCGCCGTCCTTCGAGCCGGGTGCGCGCTGGAAATACTCCAACACCAACTACGTCCTCGCCGGGATGGTGATCAAGGCGGTCACCGGCCACTCCTGGGAGCACGAGGTGCGGGCGCGGATCCTGCGCCCGCTCCACCTCGCACACACCTTCGCACCGGGCAACGACCCGTACCTCCCCCGCCCGCACGCCGCCGACTACCAGCAGTTCGCCCCCGGCGCCCCGCTGATCGACACCACCGTCGCCTACCTCCCCTTCGACGGGGACGCCGACGGCTCGATGATCAGCACGACGGCGGACACCAACGCGTTCTTCGCGGCGCTCGTCCGGGGCCGGCTGCTGGCTCCCGCGCAGCTGGCCGAGATGCGCCGGTCGGTGGCGGTGCCCGGCGACCCGGGCACCCCGCCCGGCAGCCGCTACGGGCTGGGCCTGTCCTGGACTCCGCTGACCTGCGGCGGCGGGTACTGGGGGCACAGCGGTGACGGCTACGGCTACATGCTCTGGCCCGCCACGACCGCCGACGGCCGGACCACCGTCACCGTCTCCCTGCACAGCCGCCCCGGCGACCCGGACACCGCCACCCGTCAGATCCGGGCCACCACCACGCTGATCGACCACGCCCTGTGCGACGTACGGCGCGCGAAGGACGGAGCACGTCGCGGCTGACTTCCGGTGCGATCCGGGGTATCTGTGCCGATGGCTGCGCGAGCGCCGGGCCCGGGTCGCCTTGGAAGGGAGCGGTTGTGGTGGAGCGGACGACGTGTTGTGTGGTGGGCGGCGGACCAGCCGGAATGGTGCTCGGACTGCTGCTGGCGCGGGCCGGGGTGGCGGTGACGGTCCTGGAGAAGCACGGGGATTTCCTGCGCGACTTCCGGGGGGACACCGTGCACCCGTCCACGCTGGCGCTGCTGGACGAGTTGGGGCTGAGCGAACGGTTCGCCCGGCTGCCGCAGCGGCGGGTGACGACGGTTCAGCTGCCGCTCGGGCCGGACGGCTCGCTGATGACCGTGGGGAACATCGCCGCGCTGGGCGGCCGGTTCAACTACGTCGCGATGGTGCCGCAGTGGGACCTGCTCGACCTGCTGGCGGACGAGGCCCGGCGTGAGCCGTCGTTCTCCGTGCGGATGAGCACCGAGGTGACGTCGTTCCTGAAGGAGCGCGGCCGGGTGACGGGGGTGCGGTACCGCACGGCCGACGGCCGGACCGGCGAACTGCGGGCGACGCTCACGGTGGCCTGCGACGGCCGGGGTTCGCTCGCCCGGTCCCTGCCCGAACTCGGGCTGCGGGCCTTCAGCTGCCCCATGGACGCCTGGTGGTTCCGGCTGCCGCGGCACGACGGCGATCCGCACGGTCTGGTGGGCGGCGTCGGCGACCGGCTGCTCACCGCCCTGATCGACCGCGGGGACTACTGGCAGTGCGCCGCGCTGATCCCCAAGGGCACGGACGGGGCGCGGCGCGCCGCCGGCCTGGAGGCGTTCATGGTGAACTACGCGTCGGCCGCGCCCTGGCTCGGCGATCGGGTGCGGGCGCTGGACTCCTGGGACGAGGTCAAACTGCTGGACGTGCGGCTGGACCGGCTGCGGCGCTGGCACCGCCCGGGACTGCTGTGCATCGGCGACGCGGCGCACGCGATGTCGCCGGTCTTCGGGATCGGCATCAATCTCGCCGTGGAGGACGCGGTGGCGGCCGCCCGGCATCTGGTCGGGCCGCTGCGGGCCGGCGCGGTCGGCCTGCCGGACGTCCGTGCCGTGCAGCGCCGCCGGTGGCCGACCGCGGCGCTGACGCAGGCGTTGCAGCGGTTCGCCCACTCCCGGGTCATCGCACCGGTGCTGGCGGGCCAGGCGCCGTTCGGCCCCCCCCCGCCGGCCCCCGGGGGGGGCCCACCGCACACCACCACACCGTGGGAGAAACCCGTCCCCGCGGGCCAGTCGCATAT
>NZ_JBHVQS010000011.1:0-35231 GCF_042886435.1 Streptomyces sp. NPDC058000 | reverse complement strand
CGCCCACGACCTCAACCCGTACTGACCCCGCGCGCCGCGCACGTAGCCGGAGGGGGGGGGGGCCCCAACCGGCCCGGCCCCCGCCCGGTGGACAAGCCCCCGGGCCCCCCGGGGGGGGCCCCGGGGGGGGCCCCCACGGCTCACCACCTCACGGTGGCTGAACCGGGTCCCGGCGTACTTCCTCGCCTACGGAGCGGTGCGCGAGCGCCCGCCGGCCGAGTCAGTGCGCTGAACCGGTGACGGGGGCGTGCGCGCCCCCGTCACCGCCCCGTCACACCGTCACTCGGCCTTCTCCGTCACTCCGTCACCTCCGCCAGCCGGAAGGGCCCGGCCCCTCCGGGGGCGTACATCAAGGGCAGGCTGCGGCCCAGCGGAACGACCACGATCGGTTCGTCGCGGTACTCCCGCAGGAAGTGCTCCAGCGGCTCCCAGATCATGCTCCGGTACCCGGCCTCGGTCCGCTGGCGCTCGAAGGACAGGGTCAGCGCGGATTCCTCCACGGTGACGCTCACCGCGCCCACCTCAAGCCACTCCCCGCCGATCCACGCTTCGAGTCGTACGTATGACATGACGCAAGAGTGCCCCGTCCCCCACTGGACTCGCAATCAGCGGGGTACGGGGCCGGGCGGCGCGGGTCGGGTCACGGTCGAGCGGCGTGCCGCCCAGGTCGCAGAGCGCCGGGCGCGGCATGCGTCCCCCGCTCCCGGCCGCCCCGTCGCGGTGTCACCGGGACGGGGTCACTGTGACGGTCGCTGCGTTCCCACGCGGCATTTCTCGGCGAGGGAGTTTTTGGGGGTATCCGGGCCTGGCCCGGCGGTATCGGATTCCTTTGCGGATTGACTCTTGGAATTCCTGCGCATTTCCTGGAGGCCCTTTTGAATTCCGTTGCGCAGCCATTTGCCCAGGGGCCGTTCCACCACTCGGTGCACGGTGTAGGAAAGCATCACCATGAAGGCGACGAGGGAGAGCAGGAGGACGGGCGCCGGCATCTTGTTGCGCAGCAGGTCGATGAGGGTGAATCCGATGTACATGTGCAGGAGATACAGCGGGTACGTCAGCGAGCCGGCGGTCAGCAGCCAGCGCCACCGCACCTTGTCGAATACCCCGAGGGCGATGGCCGCCATGATGGCGAAGGCCAGGATGACGCCCACCCGCGCCGGCCAGCCGTGCGCCATGCTCGCCTTGGCTCCGACGTTCATCACCAGCCGGCCGCGGACGTAGTGCTGGGCCAGCAGGAATTCGACCGCGACGATCGCCCAGAGGAGGAGCGTGGGCTTGAAGCGGTGCATCAGGTAGAAGGCGATGCCCGCGATGAAATAGGGCGAGTAGGGAGCGATCGCCCATACCGAAAGGAAGTTGCTGTTGGCCTTGAGGGCGACGACTCCGGCCACCGTCCACAGCCCGCAGAAGAGCACGCACCTGCGGTAGGTGACACCGCGGTACACGACGAGCGCGAAGAGCAGGTAGAACTTCAACTCGACGAAGAGGGACCAGTAGACGTCGTCGAGGTCGGAAACCCCCACGCCCTGCTGGAGCATGCTGAGGTTTGTCAGCACTGTTTCCAGATTGTCCGCACTGCGGACCCGCGGCCAGATCATGAGTACGGCCGCGGTCAGCAGCACCCCGACCCAGTACGCGGGATAGAGGCGGGAGGCCCGGGATTTCACGAAGTCGCCGAGCGAACGCCCCCAGGCGCTCATGCAGATGACGAATCCGCTGATGAGGAAGAAGACTTCGACGCCCAGCCAGCCGAATTGGGAGAGATGGTAGATCGTCGGCGAGATCGCATGCGGATCATTGCCCCAGCCATCACGCAGGGTGATGTAGTGATACGCCAGGACCATCAGCGCCGCCACGAGGCGCAGTCCGTCCAGGACATAGAGTCTGGATTGCCCTTGCCCCTTCCCTGGTGCGGCCAGATTTCCAGGCAGAGCAAAGGGCATACCGTGGTTCCTCACACTTCGTAGGGCAGCGTTCCACTCCATCCCATCTCATGACTGGGACTGCGGAGACAGATTCGATTGAAATGATCGCAAAGTTTTTGACCGCGGCGGACATCGAGCGTTGCGTAAATCACGTTTCGACCGATGCTGGATGTCGTGGGCGAATCCGGGTCAATACGGATACCCCGTACCCGATGACCAGCTCTTCCGCACGCCCGGGACGCACGGGGAACGCCATCCGGAACTCCTGATTCCGCCGTCGCACACCCGGCCCCGGCACTGCCGTTCCCTTGTTCTTCGATCTTCGGAAACCTTCCCGCCGTCCCGTATTCGTATGCTGCGCCATAAGGGTTCCGGAGCGTATTTCACAGCGGCACGGGAAAAAACCGGCGCGCCGGCCGACGGGGATTTTCAGCGGGACCGGGGACGGCTTGACGTTCACGGGCCGCGGCGCCCCTCCGCTCCGGTGGTCGACCACCGCCGCTCCGCCCTCACTCCCCGTGCACACCCCTCCGGCCCAGCACCACCCGCGCCACCCGCCCGGGTCGAGTAGGACGGAGTGGACGGCTCGCGCGGAGGAGCGGTGCGGAATGCAGATCGTGGTCGACCTCAACCGGTGCCAGGGGTACGCGCAGTGCGTGTTCCTCGCGCCGCGGGTGTTCGAGCTGCACGGCGAGGAGGCGCTGCGCTACGCCCCCGCGCCCCCGGACGCGCAGGCGGAGCGGGTGCGGCGGGCGGCGGCGGCCTGCCCGGTACAGGCCATCCTCGTCGGCGCGGAGGCCGGGGCGGAGGCCGGGGCGGGTGCCGATGTCCGCTGAACTGAAGAAGGGACGGATCGTCATCGTCGGCGCGTCCCTGGCCGGGCTGCGGGCGGCCGAGACCCTGCGGGACGAGGGCTTCACCGGGGACCTGACGCTGGTCGGCGACGAACCGCATCCGCCGTACGACCGACCGCCGCTGTCGAAGCAGGTACTGCTGGGCCGGGTGCCCGCGGCGGATGTCGGTCTGCCGGCCCGCCGTCCGGTGGACGCGCGGTGGAAGCTGGGGGTGCGCGCCAGCGGGCTCGACCCGGCCACGAAGGACGTGTTGTTGGCGAACGGCGAGCGGCTGCCGTTCGACCGGCTGTTGATCACCACCGGGACCCGCGCCCGGCCCTGGCCGCATCCCGAAGAAGCCCGCCTGGACGGGGTGCTGACGGTGCGGACGATCGACGACGCGAGCCGGCTCGCCGAGCGTCTGGACGCCGGGCCGCGCCGGGTCCTGGTCATCGGGGCGGGGTTCACCGGCTCGGAGATCGCCTCGGCCTGTCGGGAGCGCGGTCTGGAGGTGACGGTCGCCGAGCGCGGACCGGCGCCGCTGGTCGGGGCGCTCGGCGGCACGCTGGGGGCGTTCGCCGCACGGTTGCAGCGCGCGCACGGCGTCGATCTGCGCTGCGGGGTGACGGTCACCTCGCTCACCGGCAGCAACGGGCGGCTGACCGGTGCCGAGCTCTCCGACGGCAGCCGGATCGACGCCGAGGTCGCGGTGGTCGCCCTGGGCGCCGTTCGGAACACCGAGTGGCTGGGCGGCACGGGGCTCGCCGCGGGCCCGCGGGGCGTGGCCTGTGACGCCGGGTGCCGCGCCTTCGACATGTACGGGATCGTCACCGACGACGTGTTCGTCGCCGGGGACGTGGCCCGTTTTCCGCATCCGCTCTTCGAGTACCAGATGTTGGCGCTGGAGCACTGGGGGAACGCCGTGGAACAGGCAGCGGTGGCGGCGCACAACATGGTCAACCCCGGGCCGCTGCGGCGCCCGCACCTGGCGGTGCCGGCCTTCTGGTCCAGTCAGTTCGGGCTGAACATCAAGTCCGTCGGCGTCCCGACCTTCTCGGACCAGGTGACCATCGCCCAGGGCTCCGTCGAGGAGGGCCGGCTGGTCGTGGTCTACGGGTACCGCGGCCGGGTCACCGCCGCGGTCAGCGTCAACCGCGCCAAGTGGCTGGAGCACTACCTGCGTCTGATCGAGACCGCGGCGCCGTTCCCGCCCGAACCGGGCGCCGCCGACCGGCCCGCGTCCCCGAAGGTCGTGCCCTCCGACGTCCCGGACCCGAAGGTGCTCTCGCACGGCCCGACCGTCGCGCTCACCGGTCATCTGCCGGACCGGCGCCTGGCCGTGGTGCGCCCGATGGGCTGACCGCCGCACCGCGCGCCGCCCGTCCGCCGCTTGCCCCTGCCCTTGACGAGGAGAGCCCCGCGCATGTCCACGGAGACCCTGCTGGAACGGATCAACGCCTACGCCAGCCGTGCCGACCCGTACCCGCTCTACGCCGAACTCCGTGAGCACGGTGTGGCACTGCAGAACGACGGCAGCTACCTGGTCGGCACATACCACGAGATCGCCGCGCTGCTGCACGATCCGCGGATCAGCTCGGACGTGCGCCACCGCACCGTCCCTGATCTGTCGGGTCGCCCCAAGGACCTCCCGCCGTCCTTCATCGGCGTCGACGATCCCGAACACGACCGGCTCCGCCGGTTGGCGATGCGCCCCTTCGGCCCACCGCACTCCCCCGGCCGGATCGACGCGCTGCACGACGACCTCGTGGACATCGCCCGGGAGCTGATCGACGGGCTCCAGGGCCGGGACCGGATCGACCTGGTGGACGACTTCGCCTACCCACTGCCGGTCACCGTGATCTGCCGCCTACTGGGCGTCCCCCGGGAGGACATGCCCGAGATCCGTGGCTGGACGAACACCATCATCGCCTCCCTGGACCGCTCCCCCGACGACGATCCGCAGGCGAGGCAGCGTGCGGGCGCGGAGGCACGGATCGCGATGGCCGGCTATCTGGGCGGCCTGGCCGACCGGCGGCGGGAGCACCCGGCCGACGACATGATCTCCGCCCTGGTGCACGACGACGGGCCCGAAGGGCGGCTCGGCAAACCGGAGTTGATGACGACGCTGACCCTGCTGATGATCGCCGGGCACGAGACGACGGTCAATCTCATCACCAACGGGATGCTCACACTGCTGCGCCGTCCGGACGCGCTGGAGCGGCTGCGTCGGGAGCCGGAGCTGATGCCGTCGGCGGTGGAGGAACTGCTGCGGTACGAACCGCCGGTCCAGATGTTGCCGCAGCGCACCCCGTTGACCGACGTAGAGGTGGGCGGGGTGACCATCCCTCAGGGCGCGCCGCTGTTCCTGATCCTGGCGTCCGGCAACCGGGATCCGCTGCGGTTCGAGGACGCCGACCACTTCGACCCGGCCCGTCGGGACAACCAGCACTTCGGCTTCGGCAGCGGCGTCCACAACTGCTTCGGCGCCCCGCTGGCCCGTCTGGAGACGCAGGTCGCGCTGGCCGAGTTGCTGCGCCGCCTGGACGGTCCGCGCCTGGTCGAGGATCCCCCGCCGTACCGGCACAGCCCGATCTTGCGCGGGCCCCGGCACCTGCCGATCGTCAGCGGTGTCAGGGCGGGCGCGAGGACGTAAGGGCGCGTCAGGAGCCCGTACCTGCTGCCGCTTCGGCGGATTCCCCTCGTCCGGCTGCGCCGGGGCGGCATCGGCCGGCCGTCGCCGGTGTCGACGACGGTCGCGATAAAGGGGGTGCCACCCCTCTCCCCGCCATGTAATGTGCACAGCCGTTAAGTGGCACTTACTCGGGAGGGTTCGATGGTTCCGGAACTCGTCAGGATCTGGGCGGCCGGCTGGGTCGTCTCACGTCAACGCCCCCGGGCCGTCGAGCATCCCTGGGGGCTCTACATCGACGTGGGCCTTCCGGACCAAGTAGGCCGCCACGTACTGCCCGACCCCGACGCGTCCTCGGTGCGCGCGGCCACCGCGTCGGCGACCGCCCCGCTCACCTGGCTGAAACTGCCCGTGGAAACGGAGACGGCGGGCTCGTGGCTCCCGGAAGGCTGGGTGGCGGACAAGGAGGAGTCGGGGCACCTGATGGCCGCGGACCTCCGGACCACCCGCCCGGTGGCGCCGGACGGATATCGCACGACCGTGGAAACCACGGACGGCGTCACCTACGTCCGAGTACGCGACGCGCACGGCGAGTTCGCCGCCAGGGGGCAGATGGCCGTCCTCGGCCCGGCCACGGTCGTCGACCAGGTGGTGACCGAGGAGGCGCACCGCCGGCGCGGCCTGGGCGGCCTCGTGATGCGCACGCTCGTCAACCATGCCGTGGCCGAGGGGGCGACGCTCGGCATCCTGGGCGCGACCGACGAGGGCCGGGCGCTGTACGAATCGCTCGACTGGCAGCGGCGCGCGGGACTCGCGGCCTGCATCTATCGCCCGTAACCGAAGCCCGACGACCCCGTATCCGCATGTGATCGGCCTCACTCGCCGGCGCCGCTTGACCCTCACATCAATGTGAAGGTTCGACGATACGGAGCACCGAAGCACTGAACCACAACAAGCACAAGGTGAGCCCCATGGACAACCAGCTCTACGACTACAGCCCGATCACCGAGCGGGACCCGATCTCCTGGCCGGGCGGCGCCCGGATCGCCTGCTACGTCGGGCTGAACGTCGAGCACTACCAGGTCGACCGCCCGTCGACGAGCATCTTCCCCGCACCGCCGGGCTCGCCCCGGACCCGCTCAACTACGGCTGGCGCGACTACGGTCCGCGGGTGGGCATCTGACGGCTGATCGAGAGCCTCGACCGGCACGGGATCCGCGCCAGCGTGATGCTCAACTCCGACGTCGGCGAGCGCTACCCGCAGATCATCGAGGCCGGCCGGGCCCGGAACCGGGCCTGGGTCGCCCACGGGAAGAACAACTCCCTCTTCCAGGCGGACATGACGCCCGACGAGGAGCGCGCCTTCCTGACCGACGTCGTCGGCACCATCGAGAAGACCACCGGCCACCGCCCCCGCGACTGGCTCGGCCCCGCCCTCACCGAGACGTTCGAAACCCCGAAGCTCCTCTCCGAACTGGGCCTGGACTACGTACTGGACTGGAGCAGCGACGACCAGCCCTACCGCCTCAACGTCCCGGGCATGCTCAGCGTCCCCTATTCCATCGAGGTCAACGACATCAGCCTGTTCGTCGGCAAGAGCCTGAGCGGCCCGGACTTCGTACAGATCGTCAAGGACCAACTGGACCAGCTGTATGAGGACGCGGCGG
This sequence comes from Streptomyces sp. NPDC058000, assembly GCF_042886435.1. Lineage (NCBI taxonomy): Bacteria > Bacillati > Actinomycetota > Actinomycetes > Kitasatosporales > Streptomycetaceae > Streptomyces > Streptomyces sp. NPDC058000. Next base: position 28,177 of record NZ_JBHVQS010000011.1, on the reverse strand, counting down.
ACAGCGGCCGGGTGATGTCGTTGGTGCTGCACCCGTTCGTCATCAACCAGCCGTTCCGCCACAAGTACCTGGACCAGGCACTGGAGCACATCGCCCAACACCCCGGGGTGTGGCTGACGACCAGCGACGAGATCGCCGAGCACTACGCCCGGACCACCGCCGAGATACCGGCCTGACCTCGCCGCCTGACATCACCGGGCGCTGCGTCGGGGTGGTGCCTCACCACCGGGCACCCCCCAACGCCCCGCCCCGCCCCGCACCTTCCACCACACACCCCTGACGTCCGACTGATTACCTCTGTTCCATGTATCAGCCGGAGGACATGGCGCTGGCCCCGGCCGCCGCCACCGCGGTACCGACCGGCCTGGCGGCCCGGTTGCCCCGGACCGGATTGTCCGGCGAACCGATCGGCCCGGAGGTGTCGCTCGCCCGGGCCGGCGTCGACGCCCCGGCCGTCGCCGTGCCCTCCAGGGCACCGGAGGACCAACTGGGCCTGAGGGACGGCCTACTGCCGCCCGCGGCAGCCTTGATGACGGTGACTTGCGGCGGGTACTAGGCCAGCGGATCCGGCGCGAGCAGGCCCGCCAGCACCCGTCGGACCACCCGCTCGAAGCGGGCTCCGGCCTCGATGGAGGCCCCGGCACCGGGCTGGCTCCCGCCGGCCGGGCCGCCCGCTGCTCCCCCAGCCAACGCCCGTGCCAGCAGCGGATGACCGCCCCGCCCGGCCACCGTGCCCAGGTAGGCGGACTGCGCGGCCTGACGACCAGTCGGTGACCGGCGGGCGCGGAGTTCGACCCCGGACAACATGGCGACCAGGGCGTTCAACACGGCAACCGCCTCCAGTTTCCCCTGCCCGGTCAGGCCCGGCACCGGCTCCAGCGCACGCAGCGCGAACTCCAGGTAGTCCAACCCCCGCGGCCCGACCCGCATGGCCTCCGGCGCCACCTCCAGCAGCCAAGGATGCCGCAGTTGGACCTCCTGCGTCCGGGCGGCCAACGCGACCAGATCCACCACCGGATCCCCCGTCAGCTCTACATCGAGGTCGATCTCCCCGGTCACGGCGTCCACCATCAGATCCACCAGGTCGTCCCGGCCGGCCACATACCGGTAGAGCGACGCGGGCCCGGTGCCCAGTTCCCTGGCCACCTGCCGGACGGACACCGCGGCCAGCCCGCCCCCATCGGCGAGCCCGATCGCGGCCGCGGTGAGTTGCTCCCGGCTCCGCTCGGGCGCGGGCCCCCGCGCACCCCGCTCGGGCCGCTCCCACACCAAGACGGCCTCCGCCTCCTGGTCCCCGTTGCCGGCCATCGAACCTCACCTGCCCCTTCCGCAACCCAACCCTCTGCTGATAACTATAACTTCGTAACCGCGAACACCGTTCGCAGTATCATGCAGACGACGGCGCAGGCGCAGGCCCAGTCGGAAGGGAACACGATGAAGTCAGAGGTCTCGCCCCCCGTATGGAGCCGCGCATGGAGCCCGACCCAGTGGGCATCCAACGGTGAAGTCCGGCTCGCCTACGACCGGTTGCCGCCCGACGACGGGGAGCCCCTCCTCCTGGTGACCGGCCTGGGCGTCGCCCGGCACTGGTGGCCCACCGGCCTGGCCCAGGCACTGGCCGCCCAGGGATTCACCCTCGCCCGCTACGACCAGCGGGACGCGGGCGAATCGACGCACCTGCCGCCCACCGCCAGCACCGGCCCCATCACCGCCCTCCTGCGCAGACGCGGCGACACCTACACCGCCGAGGACATGACCGACGACGCCATCGCCGTGCTGGACGCCCTGGGCTGGGACTCCGCGCACCTCTTCGGCCAGTCGCTCGGCGGCGCGGTCGCCCAGCGCATCGCACTGCGCCATCCCCGGCGCATCCGCACCCTCACCTCCGTCTCGGCCGTCCCCGGCGACAACGCCGGCCTGGCCACCCTCCGCCACATCCGGCTGCGCACCCTCGCCCAACTCGCCCGCATGGGGCGCTCCCGCACCCTCGAAGGGCACATCGAGGTGGGGGTGGCGCTCGCCCGCCTCCTCCACTCCCCCGCCCACCCCTTCGACGAGCCGGCCATCAGGGCCATGCTGGCCGACACCCCCGACCCTGGCGTCCGGGACGCCCGCAGTCAGAGCCGCCAGATCGGCGCACAGTGGAACGGACCCGCCATCGGCCGCATCACCGCACCGACCCTGGTCCTGCACGGCCTGGACGATCCCCTCGTCAAACCGTCGGCGGGTCGCACGGTCGCCGCCCGCATACCGGGCGCACGCTTCGTTCCCCTGCCGGGAGTGGGCCACGACCTGCCGGAACCGGTGTGGGAGGACGTCGCCCACCACGTACGCCAACTCGCCGACGGCTGACCCCAACTGGCCCCGCGCGCCCCCCACAGCCCCGGTCCCCTGACGACGCCCGCACCACGATGCGGGACCGGCCGGCGCCCGGACTGAGCATCCGAGCCGCCGGGGGTGCCCGACTCCCGCAGGAAGGAGGGGAGGAGGCGTTTCGGCGGCGCCCCGCCCGCCGCCTCCGAGGACCCGACGGACGCACACTTGCGGACACCCACCGGGCGCTGTGGACTGCTCGGGTGACGACGACTCGGACCCTGTACGTGATCGCCTGCGCCGCCCCGCCCACCCGCCGCATCGAGATCCCCCTCCGCGCCGCCCAGTCCGCCGGCTGGGACGTCTGCCTGGTACTGACGCCCGCCGCCTATCGATGGGCGACCGAGGACGCCGAAGGCGAGATCGAGGCCCTGACCGAACTCACCGGGCACCCGATCCGCCACCAGTACAAACTCCCGAGCCAGGAGGATGTACTGCCGCCGCCGGACGCGATCCTCGCCGCCCCGCTCAGCTGCAACAGCCTCAACAAGTGGGCCGCCGGGATCTCCGACACCCTGGCGCTCGGACTGCTGACGGAGGCGATCGGCCTGCGGATCCCGACGGTCGCACTACCGTGCTGGAACGCCGCGCAGCATGCGCACCCCGCCACCGCCAGGAGCGTCGCCACTCTGCGGACCGCCGGCGTCACCGTGCTACTCGGGGGCGACGGATTCGTACCGCACCCACCCAAATCCGCACAGCGGAGCGCCTTCCCTTGGCACGCCGCCCTGGACGCCCTCCCCTCATAGCGCCACCCCGGACCCCCGTCTCCCCCAGGCCATCCATCTGCACCTTGACGCCACCGCTGGGCGGGCATCCTCAGAGAGGCGTGCTCTACTGCCGCAGCACCACCCCCCACCCTTCCCCTGCACGAAGGAGATTGTGCACATGCCGCACTACCGGACATCCAACGACATGTCACCCACCCCCACGCCTGCCGCCTCACCCTCTGCCGCCGACCGGCCCCTGGTGGGACGCCGCTGGGTACTGGCGGGCCTGGCCGCGGCGGCCCCGGCGGTGCTCGCGGCCTGCGGTGGCCACAAGGGGGCTGCCGCTTCCCTCAGCCCACACAGCTCCGGGAAGGCCACACCCGGGAACTCCACCATGATCATGATCATTCGGCACGGCGAGAAGCCCGACAAGCACCACCCCGGCATCGACGAACACGGCCACGAGGACCACAAGTCGCTCACCCAGCGCGGCTGGGACCGGGCCAACGCGCTGCCCAAACTCTTCGACCCGTCCGCCGGACGGCCGCTCCCGGCCGGCATCCAGCGCCCGCGCACGATCTACGCCGCAACCGACCAGGGCCCGAACGCCGGCGCGCACCGGATGCGACAGACCGTCACCCCGCTCGCCCGTCACATGGGCCTGACGGTCAACACCGACTTCGCCGAGTCCGAGGAGGGCAACCTCGCGAAGGCCGCCCTCTCCGCCACCGGGCCGGTGCTGATCTGCTGGGAGCACAGCCGCATCCCCGACATCGTCTCCGCGCTCGGCGCGTCCGACACCGACGTCCCCAGCGAGTGGCCCGACCGCTTCGACCTGGTGTGGGTCTTCACTCACACCAACGGCACCTGGGCGTTCCGCCAGGTCAACCAGCACCTGCTCCCCGGCGACGCCTGACGAGGCGACGAGTACCTGAGGGTGGCATCTCCCGCCGATCAACCCACGGGTGGAGACCGCCATTCCACCCACGCTCCGACGCCTCACGGCTCCGCTGAGTGATGCACTGTTCTCGGAAGGCACCCGCTCGCAACGGCGAGCGAACCGCGGGCGGCAGGCGGGACGTTACGACCTGTCGCAAGCGGCAAGCAGAAGACCACAAGCGGAAAGCGACCATGAGGAGTGGAGGTGACAGCGACCGGCGGCGGATGCCTTCCCTCACCCACGCCTCACCCACTCACGGGGAGCCCAGCATGGCGGACAAGGTTTCACACCCACTCTTCGCACGCATCTATCCACGCATCAGTGCCTACGCGGACGCGCATGGTTCGCTGGACCACCGCCGGGAGTTGCTGTCGGGCATCCGCGGCAGCGTGGTGGAGATCGGGGCGGGCACCGGCGCGAACTTCCGGCACTATCCGCCGGAGGTGGAACGGGTCGTCGCGGTCGAGCCCGAGCCCAGACTCCGAGACCACGCCGCACGGGCCGCGACGCAGGCGACCGTGCCCCTTGAGGTGCTGCCCGGCCGGGCCCGTCCGTCGAGTTAGCCGAGGGCCCGGTCCAGGTTGAATGCCGCGCTGATCAGGGCAAGGTGGGTGAATGCCTGGGGGAAGTTGCCGATCTGTTCGCCGGTGTAGCCGATCTCTTCGGCGTAGAGGCCGACGTGGTTGGCGTAGGTGAGCATCTTCTCGAAGGCGAGCCGGGCCTCGTCCACCCGGCCTGCGCGGGAGAGCGCCTCCACGTACCAGAACGAACAGATCGAGAAGGTGCCTTCCTCGCCGCGGAGCCCGTCGGGGCTGTTCCTGGGGTCGTACCGGTAGACGAGGGAGTCGGAGACCAGTTCGTTGCCGAGCACGTCCAGGGTGGAGAGCCACTTCGGGTCGGTCGGCGAGATGAATTTGGCCAACGGCATCATCAGGACCGAGGCGTCCAGAACGTCGGCGCCTTCGTACTGGACGAACGCCTGGAGCTCGGTGGACCAGCCGCGTTGCATGATGCGCCGGTAGATCGCGTCGCGCGCCTGGGACCAGCGGGGCATGTCCGCGGGGAGACCGCGGCGGCGGGCGATCCGCATGGCCCGTTCGATGGCCACCCAGCACATCAGCTGTGAATAGAGGAAGTTCTGGATCTTGCCGCGCGTCTCCCAGATGCCCTCGTCCGGCTGGTCCCAGTTGTCACACACCCAGTTCACCAGGCCGCACACGGTGTCCCAGTGGTCGCTGGAGAGCGGCTGCCCCCATTTGTCGTAGAGGTAGAGGGAGTCGATGAGAGCACCGTAGATGTCGAGTTGGAGCTGACTGACGGCGGCGTTGCCGATGCGGACCGGGGCGGACCCCAAGTGGCCTTCCAGGTGCGGGAGTTCGACTTCGGGGAGTTCGCTGCGGCCGTCGATGCCATACATGATCTGGAGCGGGCCGTGGGCGCAGTCCTTCAGGCAGATCTTCGTGGACAGGAAGTGCACGAAGGATTCCGCCTCATCGGTGAAGCCGAGGCGGAGCAAGGCGTAGATGCAGAAGGCCGCGTCCCGGACCCAGGCATAGCGGTAGTCCCAGTTGCGCTCGCCGCCGATCTGCTCGGGCAGGCTGGTGGTGGGGGCGGCGACGATGGCGCCGGTCGGTGCGTAGGTGAGCAGTTTGAGGGTGAGCGCGGAGCGGTGCACCATCTCCCGCCAGCGTCCCCGGTAGCGCGAGCGGGCCAGCCAGTTGCGCCAGTAGCGCACGGTGGCGCCGAAGAGTTGCTCGGCCTCCCCGACGGCGCAGAAGCGGGGCTCGACGCCGTCGCCGATGCGGTCGAGGGCGAAGACGGCGGCTTCGCCCTCGGCGAGGGTGAAGGAGGAGCGGGCGTCCGGGCCGTCCGGTGCGACGGGCACGCTGGAGGTGAGGGCGAGGGAGAGTTCCGGGGAGTCGAAGACGGTCACGCCGTCGTGGTGGGTGCGGACGGTGTGCGGTTGCCGGCCGTAGTCGAAGCGGGGTGCCACGCGTACGGAGAACGGGAGGGAGCCACGGACGCAGAGCACCCGACGGATCAGCCGGTGCCGGCCCGCCTCGCGGGAGTCGCCGACGATCGGCATGAAGTCCTGGACCTCGCCGACGCCCTTGTCCGCGAAGAAGCGGGTGATGAGGATGTTGGTGTCGGGGAAGTAGAACTGCTTGGTGCGGGCCGGTACGTCCGGGGCGAGTTCGAAGGCCCCGCCGCGGTCGGCGTCCAGGATCGCGGCGAAGACACTGGGGGCGTCGAAGCGGGTGCAGCAGTACCAGTCGATGGTGCCGTTGGTGCCGACGAGGGCGGCGGTGCGCATGTCGCCGATCAGGCCGTGTTCGGGGATGGGGACGTAACGGGGGGCGTCGGCTCTGCTGGGGCGGAGGCTTGGCGTCGGTGTCGCCTCGGGCCCCGTGGGCATCGTCATCGGTCCTCCCCTGCGCTGGGGGACGAGCAGGAGCAGTGGATTCAGGCTACCTCCGGGCGACCCCGTGCCGCCCGTCCGTCTGGTGGGCGGAGCCGGTCCACAGGCCGGTCCGGGGGCCGGTCCGGGTGTCGCTGGTGGCAAGCCGTGGCCAGGGCCGTAAGAGAGCCGCAAATTCCGTTCGTGGCCGGGCCTGTGCCGGTGGGCGAGGCCCTAGATTCGGTTCCGGCCGGGAGACGGCCACGGACGGCGGATGCGCAGGTCAAAGGCCGTCTGATGCCTCATGCGCAGGTCCCGGTCCGGCGTCTCCGCGGCCTCTTCCCCGTGCCCGCTCGTCCAGAAAGCATTCGCATGCCTGCTGCCCCGTCCCGTGTTCCCACCACCCCGCCGACGGCTCCGGCGCACGTCCCGGGCGGGGTCCCCGCCCGGGACGTGTCCGGGGGCGGCGGCCACCGGGGGCGGCGGCGACGGGCGCCGGCCGGGCTGTTCGATCCACGGGTGCTGCTGACGGCCTTGCCGGAGGCGTTGCGCAAACTCCATCCGCGGGTGCTGGCCGCGAATCCGGTGCTCTTCGTCGTGGCGTGCGGTTCGCTGCTGACCACGTTGTCAGCGGTGCTGCATCCGTCGGTGTTCAGCTGGGTGATCAGTGGCTGGCTGTGGCTGACGGTGCTGTTCGCGCAGCTCGCGGAGGCGGTCGCGGAGGGCCGGGGCCGGGCGCAGGCGGCGTCGCTGCGGCGGGCCCGGACAGATCTCACGGCCCGGCGGCTGCGGGACAACTGGCGGGTGGGCGTCCACCTCGGCAGTGCCGTCACCGAGACGGTTCCGGCGTCCGATCTACGGCCGTTCGACTTCGTACTGGTGGCGGCCGGTGAGACGGTCCCGGCCGACGGTGAGGTGGTCGAGGGGGTGGCGAGCGTCGACGAGTCGGCGGTGACCGGGGAGTCGGCGCCGGTGCTCCGTGAGGCGGGCGGTGACCGGTCCGGTGTGACGGGCGGGACGACGGTGCTCTCGGACCGGATCGTGGTGCGGATCACCTCGCGGACCGGGCATTCGTTCCTGGACCGGATGATCGCGCTGGTGGAGGGGGCGGCGCGGCAGCGGACGCCGAACGAGATCGCGCTGCACATCCTGTTGGCGGCGCTGACCATCATCTTCATCCTGGTGGTCGTCACGCTGCAGCCGATGGCGACTTACGCGGGGGCGGCCCAGCAGACGGCGGTGCTGGTGGCGTTGCTGGTGACGCTGATCCCGACGACGATCGGGGCGTTGCTGTCGGCGATCGGGATCGCCGGGATGGACCGCCTGGTGCAGCGCAATGTGGTGGCCATGTCCGGGCGTGCGGTGGAGGCGGCGGGGGACATCAACACGCTGCTGCTCGACAAGACGGGGACCATCACGCTCGGTCACCGGGAGGCGGTGGCCTTCGTGCCGTTGCCGGGACAGGACGAGCTGGCGCTGGCCGATGCCGCTGCGCTGTCGTCGTTGGCGGACGGGACGCCCGAGGGGCGTTCCGTGGTGGCGCTGGCGCGGGAGAAGTACGGGCTACAGGCGCCGGACGAGAAGGAGCTGTCGTTCGTCCGGTACGTGGCGTTCAGTGCGCGGACGCGGCTGAGTGGGGTGGATCTGCGCTGGTCGGAGGGTTCCGGGACGGCGGGTGTTGTCGGCTCCGGGGCGGCGGGTGCGGCCACGGGCGGGGCGGCCGGTGTGGCGGGCGGGGCGGGGCGGCCCTCGGAGTATCCGGGTGAGGTGGTGCTCCGCAAGGGGGCGGCCGCGCAGATCATCGAGTGGGTGGCGCAGCGCGGCGGTGAAGTGCCGGCGGAGGCACGGTCTTTCAGCGATGCGATCAGTGCGTCCGGCGGGACGCCGTTGCTGGTCGCGGTGGATGACCGGCAGGGGCCGCGGTTGTTGGGCGTGGTGCATCTCAAGGACGTGGTGAAGGAAGGGATCCGGGAGCGGTTCGCCGAGTTGCGCCGGATGGGGATCCGGACGGTGATGGTCACGGGTGACAATCCGCTGACGGCCGCGGCGATCGCGCGGGAGGCCGGGGTGGACGACTATCTGGCGGAGGCCACGCCGGAGGACAAGCTGGCGTTGATCGTCCGGGAGCAGGCGGGCGGCCGGCTGGTGGCGATGACCGGTGACGGGACCAATGACGCGCCGGCGTTGGCCCAGGCGGACGTCGGGGTGGCGATGAACACCGGTACGTCCGCCGCGAAGGAGGCCGGCAACATGGTCGATCTCGATTCCAATCCGACCAAGTTGATCGAGATCGTGGAGGTGGGAAAGCAACTGCTCATCACCCGGGGCGCGTTGACCACCTTTTCGATCACCAATGACGTGGCCAAGTACTTCGCGATCATTCCGGCGATGTTCACGGGGGTGTATCCGGGGCTGTCGGCGCTGAATGTGATGGAGCTGCACAGTCCGACGTCGGCGATCACGTCGGCGATCATTTTCAACGCGCTGGTGATCGTGGCGCTGATTCCGTTGGCGCTGCGCGGGGTGCGGTATCGGCCGGCTTCGGCGCATGACTTGTTGCGCCGGAATCTGGCGTTCTTCGGGCTGGGTGGTCTGGTGGCGCCGTTCGTCGGCATCAAGCTGATCGATCTGGTGATCTCGGGGATTCCGGGTCTGGGGTGACGGGGGCGGGTCCGGTGTTCAGCCGACGTGGACGCGGGGTCGTCGACTGCGATCCGGTTCGGCCTCGCGCAGCACTTCCCGGGTGACGGGGGCGACCTCGCCCTGGCCGAAGAGGAAGAAGCGGAGGAACTGCGCGAAGGGATTGCCCTCGGTCCACTCGAAGTAGATGTGCGGGCGTCGCCCGGTGGTGTCGCGGACGTAGAGCAGCAGGGCGGCCAGGGCATTGGAGACGGTGGAGCTCTCCAGGCACAGCACCCGGTAGCGACCGTGCATGACGTAGCCGTGGACGTGGAGTTCGCTTTCGAATTCGGAGGGGTCACGGATGGTGACTTCGACGAACACCAGGTCGTCTTCCGGGGGGATGTCGTTGTCGGCGCGGATCTGCTGGGCCTTGTCGCGGTATTCGGCGAGGTCCCGTTGGTCGGGCTCGTTGGCGATGAAGCGGATGCGGCGCTGGGCGATGTCGCGGACGAAGCGGGCGGCGGTGTCGTCGAGGATGACGTCGCTGACGCGCAGTTCGAAGGCGCGGGCGAGCCGCGAGGTGAAGGAGAGCAGGATGATGCCGGCGATGAAGCAGGCGCCGATCTTCACTCCGTCGGGGCGCTCGATGACGTTGGTGACGGTGGTGTAGAGGAACACCACCGAGATCACCGCGAATCCGATGGCCCAGCCGCGTTGCTCGGCGCGACGGGCGGCGATGGTCACCGCGATGGCCGCGGAGCTGATGAGGACGAGGACGCCGGTGGCGTAGGCGCTGCCCTGGGCGTCGACGTTGGCGTCGAAGATCCAGGTGACCAGGAAGGCGACGGCGGTGAAGACCAGCACCATGGGGCGGACGGCGCGGGCCCAGTGGGGTGCCATGCCGTAGCGCGGGAGGTACTGGGGCATCAGGTTCAGCAGGCCGGCCATGGCGGAGGCCCCGGCGAACCAGAGGATGGCGATGGTGGAGACGTCGTAGACGGTGCCGAAGGCGGAGCCGAGGTATTCGTGTGCGAGGTAGGCGAGGGCGCGGCCGTTGGCGGGTCCGCCGGGTTTGAAGGCGGGGGCCGGGATGAGGAGGGTGGTGACGAAGCTGGTGATGATGAGGAAGACGCTCATGATGACGGCGGCGGTGGTGAGCAGTTTCTTGGCGCCTCGGATCCGTCCGGTGGGGCGTTCTTCGGTGTCGTCGGGGTCGCCTTCGATATGGGGCATGACCGCGACGCCGGTTTCGAATCCGGAGAGGCCGAGGGCGAGTTTGGGGAAGACGAGCAGGGCCACCGCGACCATGGCCGGAATGCTGCCGTGCTGGATGGTCAGTGCCCGGGTCCAGTCGGTGACGACATGTCCGGCGGTGACCACGTGCCAGACACCGACGGCTGCGACGACCGCGTTGAGCACGAGGTAGATGCCCACGAGGACGACGGCCACCCCGATCGCTTCGAGGAATCCCTTGAGGAAGACCGCGCCGAGCAGGGCGACCAGGATCAGCGTGACGACCATCTGCCGGCCCTGGAGCGCGCTGTGGACGTGGGGGTTCTCGACGAGGTGGGTGGCGGCGTCGGCGGCTGACAGGGTGATGGTGATGAGGAAGTCGGTGGCGGCGAAGCCGAGGAGGGTGAGGACGAACAGCTTGCCCTTCCAGAAGGACAGCAACCGTTCCAGCATGGCGATCGAGCCCTGGCCGTGCGGGCTCTCCTTGGCGACGCGGCGGTACACGGGGAGTGCGCCGGCGAGGGTGACCACGACGAGGACGAGGGTGGCGACGGGCGAGAGGAGCCCGGCCGCCAGGGCGGCGATGCCGGGCTGGTAGCCGAGGGTGGAGAAGTAGTCGACACCGGTCAGGCACATCACGCGCCACCAGCGTTGACCCTGGTGGCCGGTTTCCGGTTCGGCACGCTGGTGCTTACCCATGTCGGCCACCCCCTGCAGCATCCACGTGCGCAGGCGGTGCCGCGCCGTGGACCTGGAGCCAGCACCGGCAGGGGCGGAGGCGGCCATCGTGAGCTCCTGTCGTACACCGAAAGGATTCGGCCATCGTGAGGCAGCGGGCTCAGCGTACGCACTTCCGGGGCCCTCGCCGTGGTGTTCGATGCCTCGGCAGGATCGTGTCTCGGGTGTGCCGGCGGGTGCGGCGGTGCCCGGCACCGGACCGAGGGGCGGTCCGCGGCAGCGGTGCGGGTTCAAACGCCGTCGGGTCGAATACCACCAATTCGACGGAATGGGCCCGCTCTTCGCCCCGGTGCGCCGCGGTGTCCTTGAGGATCGCAGGACGAGGAGGGGTCCTGGCCGATTCGGATGCAGGAGGCGCAATGGCACGGTCATGGCTGCGGGGTGGGGCGGCGGCGGCCGCGGTGTTCGGTGCGGTGCTGGCCGCGGTGCCACCGGCGACCGCGATGGCGGGCCGGGCGGTGCTGGACACCCGCATCGTGGGCGGGAAGAACGCGGACGTCCGGGACGTGCCGTGGCAGGTGTCGCTGCGCAGCCGCGGGGGGCACATCTGCGGTGGTTCGATCATCCGTGCCGATGCGGTGGTGACCGCGGCCCACTGCACCGTGGGGGCACCGCCGGCTTCGCTGAGCGTCCGGGCGGGCAGTAACGCCCGCGGGTCGGGTGGGCAGGTCGTCCCGGTGGCGCGGGTGCTGCGGCACCCGAAGTACAACGCCGACACGATCGACTACGACGTGGCGGTGCTGGTCCTGGCGTCCCCGCTGAAATTCGGGGACGGGGTGCAGGCGGTCCCGTTGATGGCGGAGGGGAAGGAACCCACGGCGGGCACGCCGGCGACGGTCACCGGCTGGGGGGCGACACATGACGGCGGTGTGCTGCCGGAGCGGCTGCGGCGGGTCGACGTGCCCAAACTCAGCGACGCCTACTGCAAAGGGGCGTACGGACCGTCCTCCATCACCCCGCGGATGACGTGTTACGGCTACCAGGAGGGTCGTAAGGACGCGTGTCAGGGCGACAGCGGGGGTCCGTTGGTGGTGGACGGGTATCTGGCGGGCATTTCGTCGTGGGGGACGGGGTGTGCCGCGCCGCGGCATCCCGGGGTGTACACCAAGGTCAGCGATCCGGCGATCCACCAGTACATCGCGCAGTCGTAGGGCGGGCCCGGCACCTATGCTGACGCGGTGTTCGCACCCGAGGGTCCTACGTTCCGTGAACTCGCCGTTCAGGCGCTGTCGTCCATCGAGCGGGGCTATGACCTGCTCGCCCCGAAGTTCGACCGGACGCCGTTCCGGACGCCGGACGTGGTGCTGGATCCGGTGGTGCGGGAGTTGCGGGAGCTCGGCCCGTTCCGCAGTGGTCTGGATCTGTGTTGCGGTACGGGTGCGGGGATGGACGTGTTGCGGCGGGTGTGCCGGGAGCGGGTGACCGGTGTCGACGTCAGTGCGGGGATGCTCGCGGTGGGACGGGACAGCGCACCGGGGCCTGGACTCGATGGGGCCGGGCCGCGGTTGGAGTGGGTGCGGGCGGATGCGCGGGCGCTGCCGTTCGGGCCGGTCTTCGATGTCGTGGTGAGTTTCGGGGCGTTCGGGCATTTTCTGCCGCGGGAGCGTCCGGGATTGTTCGCGCAGGTGCGGTCGGTGTTGCGGCCCGGTGGGCGGTTCGTGTTCCCGGTGATGGCGCCCGCCCGGCCGGGGTCGCCGCTGTACTGGGCGCTGTGGGGTTTCGATGCGGCGATGCGGGTGCGCAATGCGCTGTGGCAGCCGCGGTTCGTGATGTATTACCGGGGTTTCCGGCTCGCGGAGGTGGGGGCCGAGCTGGTGCGGGCCGGGTTCGCGGTGGAGTTGCGGGCGGTGCCGGAGCTGGGGCGGCGGGCGGACGGCAGTCCCCGGTGCCGACTGGTGGTGGCGACCCGGGTGGGCCCGCCGGCCGGCTGAGCGGTCACCGACGGCGGGACGGCCGAGTTGGACGGACTGCCGTCGGTGACCGGAGGGGTGCCGCTCGCGCCTGGTGGACGGCGGCGGGTGTCCGGTGGTCAGCCGATACCGACCTTGGACAGTGCGGTGGTCCAGTCGGTGGCGATGGCGTTGCGCGCGTCGTCGAGGGCGACGTCACCGTTGCAGACGGCGGTCTTCAGCTTGTTCTCGACGGAGTCCTTGCTGGCGGCGGGCTGGTCGCCGTAGCGGGGCTCGGGCCAGAGGTTCTTGGGGTCGCGGGGCGCGCCGCCGAGTTCGAGGGGGACGAGGTGGTCCTCTTCGTAGTCGGCGGTGTTGGTGTCGGAGTAGCCGTATTGGCCGATCTGCTTGATCTTCAGCGGGGTGGTGTAGGAGACCGGCGGGCGGACCGTCTTGGTCCAGCCGGGGACGCAGATGGTCGAGTCGATGGTGGACTGGGTGACGTCCGGATTGAAGGCGCCGGGGGTGCAGACCTGGTCGGGGAGGGGCAGCCGGGACTGGGAGCAGGTGGCGGCGTGGGCGCTGCCGGTGGTGAGGAGGAGTCCGGCGGAGGCCAGAGCGAGTGCGGTGGTCGCGGAGGCGAATCGGCGTATCGATCGCATGGGGGCTCCGAGGTCGGCCCGGCCTCGTGCCGGGCAGGTGTCGTCATGGCACCACCGCGCGGTCTATGCGGGTAGATCTCAGAGATGAACAAGACGTGTACATGTCCAATTGTGACCGTTGCGTGGGAAACCGTTGGCCAACTCCTGGGCCGGATAGGGTTGTTCACATGTCGCAGCACGACGTCGCATCGCTGCCGGAGTTCGCCACCCATGAGCCACGCCACCTGGTCACGTTTGTGTCGTTGAGTCCTTCGTGAGCTCATATCCGGACCCCTCGATCACCGGCGCGGCCACCTGTGACCTGTGCCATTACCGTCGTCCCGCCGTCGGAACGTCCGCCCTGGCCGTGCGGCCCCCGATCGGTCCGCAGCGGCAGGTGCGGCTGTGCGCACCGTGCGGGGAGGACCGCCCCGGCCGCCGGCGCCGCGAACTGATCGAGGAGGACTTCAGCTGGCAGGCGATGTCCCGTCAGGCCCACGACCTGGCGGACGCGTACACGGCCGGCCGATGGCTGCCCTACGAGGACGAGCACCGCTGGGCGTGGGGCCTGGCCAGGACACACTGGACACGGCCCGCGTTGGAAGCCGCACTGGGCGACCCGAATCCCTACGTCCGGGCCGGCCGCCTGGTCCGGGTGGTGAAGCCGCTGCCCCGCATCCTCAGCATCGTCGGCCCCGGCGACCGCGCACTGCGGCCGGTCCAGGCCCTGCTTGACACCCTCGCGGCACGATCCGCGCGGCGCTGACTCAACGCCGTCCGCCGGTACCGACCGGTCCGCGGACCCGGCTCCGGCCACCGCCCGCAGAACGGCGCCGGCGACGCCAGTACGAGATGGTGACAGCTCCCAGCAGCGGCCCCCACAGGAACAGCGGCTGGTAGAGCATGCCGACCAGGACGTTCCCGGTGGGCGTCATGTCCTGGTGCGGATACGACCACCACCACGGCACGCCCGCCCAGAGCACGGTCAGCGCCAGCGCGCCGAGTCCGGCCGGGACGGCGGCGGCAGCCGGGTGGACGGTCCGCCCGCCGATCAGCGGCACCCGGCCCGGCACCACCTCGCCCCACGGCCGCACCAGGCCGATCGTCAGCAGCGCCGCGAGCTCGCTGAACACACTGAGCGCCAGCATCCAGACCTTGGCGCCGGCGGTGTCGAACGGCACGAAGCCCTCGGCGGTGTAGCCGGCCGGGCATCCCACCACCAGGGCAAGCCGCCACAGCCCGCTGGGCAGCACCACCAAGGCAGTCAGATGCGCCGACCGGACGGCCCAACGTGGCGCCGGAACAAGGGAGTTGGACGAATACGTGGCGGTGTTCGGGTTGCCTGTATGCATACGTCGATCGTGCCGGACGGACGGGCGGATGCCATCGACCCGCGGGCCGGACCCGTATGGTCCGCGGGCATGATCCCGGGCCGCCGCGCTTCCGCCATGCGGCGGAGCGGCCGTCCACCCCGGTGCGCCGGACGGCGGCCGCCCGCCCGGCTTGCGACGATGGCCGGACCGCAGCCACCGGCCGTCCCCCACCGTACGGAGCCGCCATGTCCGCCAGCACCGATCTGCTCGTCGACGCCTTCGGCCGGATCCGCGAGGTCGTCGAGGAGGTGGTCGACGGCCTCGACTCCGAGGAGCTCGGCACCCGTCCCGACGGGCGCGCCAATTCCATCGGCTGGCTGGTCTGGCACCTCACCCGGGTTCAGGACGACCACATCGCCGGGGTGGCCGGCACCGAGCAGATCTGGACCGCGGACGAGTGGTACGAGGCGTTCGGGCTGCCGTTCCCCGCGGAGGACATCGGCTACGGGCATTCCCGCAAGGACGTCGCGAAGGTGCGGGGCCTGGGCGCGGAGCTGCTGACGGGCTATCACGCGGCGGTGCACGAGGGCACGGTGCGGTACCTCTCCACGCTCGCCGTGAAGGACCTCGGCCGGGTCGTCGACCGGAGCTGGTCGCCGCCGGTCACCCTGGGCGTCCGGCTGGTCAGCGTGGTCGCGGACGATCTCCAGCACGCCGGCCAGGCCGCCTATGTGCGCGGCCTGTTGGGCAGGTGACCCGCCACGCGGCGCCGCTCATGGCCGGCGTGGCAGGCGGTGCGGCACCACGTCGGTGAGCCGGCCACCGGCGATCTCCGCGGTCATGTACGTGCAGGCAGGCTGCCGTCGGCGGTCCGTCGGCGATCCGGGGTTCAGCAGGCGCAACCGAAGAAGAAGGGGAGCACTGGGAAGTCCCATCAGGTCGACCGGGTGACCGCGAACCTTCCTTCCCGTGCGGCACAAGCCCTCGAGCGGATCGTCGAACTAACCGGCTACAGCAAGACCGACTCGATCATCCGAGCGATCCAGGTCTACGCCTACTTGGAGGAAGTCTGGAACGCGGGGGGCTCCGTTTCCGTAGCTGAGAAGCCCGGCGCCGAGCCCCAGCAGCTCAAGGTCCTCTAAGAGCTGAGCAGCACAGTCGTAGCCTTCGAAGGCCCCTCCCAGCCGGGAGGGGCCTTTCTCGAGGCGTGGCGGTCGCGCCAGGCACGACCGTCTACGGAAGCTGACACCGCCTGGCCCGTGATCCGGTCACGGGTCCGCTAGCGTCCGGCCGTGCCAACGAACGCGTGGACCGTCCACTACAGCTCGCGGGACTTACCGCAGCCTGAGCCGCAGCCCTGGCACCTGCGGATTTCCCCGGACGAGTGGGAGTTATGGCTCGATGACCTGGGCATTCCTGATGGCACGCTGTACCTGTTGTCACCGCGCTTCGTCTACGACACGGACCTCAACTCGCACTTCCATCGGGTGAACCTCTTGGAGGGCCGGCTGAACAGTCAGATCAACCGGGCGTCGGCCCTCTGCAGGAAGCTGAACTTCCTGCCTCAGAGCCAGGGCGGGAAGGACTGGCGGGACGCGACCGAGGCCGATCACACGGCCTACCACTACTGGCGGCGCCTTGATCCCCGCGGGCCTCGGGTCGACGGGGACACGTGGAGCCAAGAAGTCTCCCATCTGCAGCAGTTCTACGTCTACGCGAAGCGCAAGCAGTGGGTGTCGGAAGTGCCGATCCCGCAGCGGCCGCGACGTGACGGGAAGGCCGAGCAGAAGGGAAACAGGCGCCGCTCGAAGCCGGTGGACACTGGGGAGACGGTGCCAGCGACTTACGCTCACGACACAGGTGGCGAGGTGGTCGAGTGGCTTCCCGCACCGCCTTACCGACGATGGCGGGACGTGGGAGTCCTCGGCTATGACCGAGAGGGCCTGCCCCGGGACAACTTTCGCGGCCGGTGGGCATCGCGCAACGGGACCTTCACTGACTCCACGGTCCGCACCGGCCTGCGGCTGGAAGAGCAGGCCAGCCGCCTGATCACGGAAGTGCCGACCGGACCCGGCCCGGCCGGCTACAGCAAGTCCTGGCTGCCCAAGGCGATCGCGAAACGGAACTCCGCGCGATGGGTCTACGAGCCGGCCTCGGTCCGGCGGGACCTGACGGCCTACGCGGCCGAGGACCGGCAGCGCGTCATCGAGGAGGCCCGCGATGCAGGCCGCTACCGCAAGATCCGAGGCCGATCGTGATCGCTGATCCGCAGAGGCCGCACCTGGCCCAGTACACGAGCGGTATCCACCGCGGCGAGAGGATCGACGTCCGGCTGCTCGGCCCGCGCGAGCGTCGGCGGCTACTGGTCGACACCGAACAGGGCCTGGAGCCCGCGATGTTCTGGCTCGGCGAGAGCGGGATGCCGCTGACCTTGTCGGCGTGGAAGGACATGTTCACCACGGCCAACCAGCGGTGCGAAGAACAGGGCCTGGACCTCTTTGCCCACGCCCACCTGCTGAGACACATTGTCTCCGCTTAGTTTCCGTGTGGCGATTGGCTCCAACTGGGCTGGTGTCCTGGGCGTTTGGGCTTTGTGCTGAGCCGTGTGGTGTTTCTACTGTCAGCGCCCATGATCCTGAGCTTCTTCTCGTCCCGGGGCTGGGAGTCCTGGGACGTCGAGCATCGGCCGCTGATCCCCGAGGGGATGCCCGTGCTCGTCGACGACGACCTGTGCTTCGAGGACGGACCGGCAGCGCCGCGTCCGACAGCGATGGTGAACCGGTGGCTGCGCGAGCTCCCGGCCAGCGGGGCGCCGGCGCCGAGCTCGTGGGAGAACTATGCGCGGGTGGTCAAGGAGTGGACGGAGTTCCTGGCCGAGCACGGGGTGGGTATGTTCGACTCGCGGGTACGGCTGAAGGCCGCGTTGAGCCGGTACGCCGAGCACCGGGCGGCGGGCCCACTCAAGGCCCGGTTCGCGGCGACGACGTGGGGCCAGGCCGACCACAACCGGGCCCTCCGCGTCGTCGCCGAGATCGACGCCGCCAGCACCATGGACGAGGCGACCTCATGAGATTCTCCGCAGTCCAGCACACCGAGAACGAGAACCGCATCCGGGCAGCTATGGACCGGCTCCTGCGCGGCGAGATCCCGCCTGGCGGAAAGTGCGATATCAAGACCCTCGCCAACGAAGCGGCGGTCGACCGCACTGCGTTCTACGGCACCCGCCCCTACTCTCACCTCCGCGTCGAGTTCGAACAATGCTTGAACGCCATGCACCAGGCCGGCGAGATCCCCGATCCTCGCGAGGCCCAGATCGTCCGACTCAAGGCAGAGAACACCAAGCTCAGGGAACGGCTCGCCCAGTCGGAGCAGACGGTCGACGAGCTCAGCGACTTCCGCGGCCATGCCCTGGCTCGGCTCGCCGCCCAGCACGAGGAGATCGTCCACCTGCGTCAGACCGCGGCCGCCGCGAGCCGTGTCGTGCGACTTCCCGCTGCCCGATCGTCAACAACAGTCATCGGGTCGTGCAGCTGAGATGCGGCCGCGTCACGGCCCGAAGCAAGGGAGTCGAGGACGCGATGATGAACAGGCCGAAGAGCGTGATCGGCAACAGCCCGACCGGCCGCAACAGCCACTCCGGATCCTCCTGCAGCCGCGGCCAGTTGACGATCCAGTTCGCTATGGCGCCCAGCACCATCACACCGCTCGCCAACCGAACACCCTCCGGACGCACAAGTCCCACGAGGACGACGACCAGCGGATCGAGAACCACCAAGCTGACGAAGAACACTTGCAGCGGGACCGGAGCGAAGGACGCATAGGCATGGACCCCGCCTCGGATCAGATCCAGGCAGTGGGCACCGGCTCCCTCCAGGAAACCGACCAAGTACACCGCCAGGGCCCATCTCACCCATACGGAGATGATCAACGCGAGCGCGCCACCTGCCCTGCCCCGTCCGCCGCTGATTCCTGTGGGGGAGGGAAGGGCCGGGAATGCACAGCGCCTCGGCCCGGGCTCCCTCCCGTACCTGCTGCTGATCCGTGCGAGTCGTGGTTCGATGGGGGGAGAAACTGCCACAGCTTCATCGGTGGCCACTGCCAGGCCGTCGACGCGGTGCCGGACACCGGAGTCCGTCGGCCGCCCTCGCGGAAGCCCTGGAGCGGGGCCGGCGGGCGGGCATCGCTCTCCCCTCCCTCACAGAATCACGAGAGGAGCGCCCCTATGCGCAAAAACAACCGGAGGAACCGTCTCTGGACGGCATCGACAGTTCTTGTGGCCGGGGGCGTCATGCTCTTGCCCGATGCTGCGGTCGCGCAGCCGGCCATGCTCGGTACCCCGGCACAGATATCGGGACACTTCCAGCTCGTCAACTTGCAGACCGGCAAGTGCGCGACCGTGGCGGGCGGCGTCTCGACCGACAACAACCACCCGCTCGTCCAGTTCACCTGCGACACGGACCCCTCGCGCCGCTGGATTGTCACCAACGGGAACGGCATCTCCAATCAGCTCGTCAACGAGCAGACCCGCAAGTGCTTGACCGTCGCCGGAGGCGTCTCGACCGACAACAACCACCCGCTCGTCCAGTTCACCTGCGACACGGACCCCTCGCGCCGCTGGAGACTCATCAACGTCAACGGCAGCGTGTTCCAGATCGTCAACATGCAGACCGGCAAGTGCTTGACCGTCGCCGGAGGCGTCTCGACCGACAACAACCACCCGCTTGTCCAGTTCACCTGCGACACGGACCTCTCGCGCCGCTGGGTCCTGCGGCGGGTCGGCGGGACAATCGACTGAAGCAGGTCGGGGGCCTTCTACAAGGCGTCGCGCGGCGGCGTGATCTGACAGGGAGGCACCGCCTCGCACCGTGAGTGATCTGCCTCACGGTGCTGTCGGCGCAATGCAACACAGCCGGTGGCCGACATCGCGAATGCCGCGTCCGCAGATGGCCAGCTCAATCACGACACGAACTCCACCGCACACAGCTTCTGCGGACACAAGTCACACATTTGCCGTCATCACCCTCGAACAGCTCCAGCGCGGGCACATCGCCGCACTCGGCGACATGAACCCGGCCCAGCGACTGCACTACCAACGGAGCTTCGGCGACCCCATGGACTGGGTCCGCCGCAGACTCGGACACACCTCGCAGCTGTCGACCTTGATCTATCTGCACGCCCTGCAGGAACTGGAGATGGAGACCCGCATGGCCCTGGTCCCCGACACCTGGGAGGACCCCCGCGACACCCCGGCCGCGGCCCTGGGCGACGAGAAGCCCCCGCAGGACCTGCCCGGAGAGAAGGAGACGACGCCGTGACCCGCCAGGGCCGGGGCAGCACCGGGCCGGGCCACCGGTCAGCTCTGAGCCGGAATCGCCACGTTGTCAGGGCAGTTCTCGGCAATCTTGCCAACCTGCAGGGTGATGACGGCCCGCTCGCTGAACACCTTGGCGATCCCCAGGCCGTCAAGATCGGTTCCGGTGTGCAACTCGACGGCGTCACCTACGTTGGGGCCACGGCTCGCTGCGAACCGCCTTCGGTCCAGACTTGTACGCGCCCTCAGCCTGTCCGGTGGGAGCCCGGGGTGTGGCCGAAGGTGCGGCGGAAGACGTCGATGAAGGCGCTGGTGGACGACCAGCCGCACCGATGTGCCACCGCGGTCACCGGCGTCCGCTCGGTCAGGAGGACCAATGCGTGGTGGAGGCGAAGTTGTGTGCGCCACTGCGGGAAGGTCATGCCGAGGTCACTGCGGAACAGCCGGGACAGGGTGCGGTCGCTCGCCCCGACCTCGCGGCCGAGTTCGGCGAGCGTGCGGCCGTCACCCGGGTCGGCTTGCAGGATGGCGCACAGGGTGCGCAGCAGGGGAGCGGTGGCGGTAGGCAGGTGCAGCGGCTGCTGGGGGGAGGCCCGCAGCTGGTCGAGGAGCACTGCACGAAGGCGGGCCCGTTCGGGGCTGTCGTCGTCCTCGGCGCGTGTGTAAGCGATGATCAGTTCGCGCAGCAGTGGGCTGACAGCCAGCACGGTCGGTGCGTTGAGGTCGAGTGGGTTCTCGGTGGCGGGCAGCCCCACCAGGTGCAGGTCGAGTTCGCCGTATGCCCGGTGCGCGTGCACGGTGCCGGCGGGCACCCAGATGGCGCGCGTGCCCGGGGCGACCCAGGATCCCTCGCTGGTCGTGACAGCCAGCACCCCGCGGCCTGCATAGACGATCTGGTGGTCGTCGTGCCGGTGGGCGTCGATCGAGCCGCCGGACGCCAGCCACTGGGTGCGGGTCGGGGCTACGGGATCGTGGCGGCTTTCCATCATCATGTGGCAGTTTATCGGAAGCGCGACATGATGCCGGGCCCGGAACATGACGCGATGCGAAGGAACACATCGATCGTTCTGCTGTCCGCGGGCCATGCCTGTGTCGACATCTACCAAGGCTCCGTGGCGGCCCTGGTGCCGTTCTTCATCGCCGAGCGTGCCTACACCTACGCGGTCGCCTCGGGCATCGTGCTGGCCGCCTCGCTGCTGTCCTCGGTGGTGCAGCCGGTGTTCGGCGCGCTCACCGACCGCTGGGCCATGCCCTGGCTGCTGCCGGTCGGCACGCTGCTCGGCGGTGTCGGCATCGCGCTGAGCGGCCTGAACGGCTCTTACACGCCTACCCTCGTATGCGTCGCGATATCGGGGATCGGCGTGGCCGCCTACCACCCCGAATCCGCCCGCGTCGCCCGCATCGCCAGCCAGGGCAGCCACCGGGCCATGGGGTGGTTCTCCACGGGCGGCAATATCGGCTTCGCACTGGCCCCGCTCATGGTCGCCGCCGTGGTGACCAACGGAGGACTGCGCTGGACGCCCCTGCTGGTGCTGCCGGCCCTCGCCGGTGCCGCGATGTGCCTGCCCGTGGTGCGCGCCCTGCAACAGAGGCAGGCGGCCGGACCCCGTACGACGGTGCCAGCCGGGAGGGATGACATCGCCTCCTTCCTGAAACTGTCACTGGCCGTGGTCTTCCGATCGATCGCGTTCATCGGTCTGAGCACCTTCATCTCGCTGTACGTCCGCCAGCGCCTGGGCGGCAGCACGGCCGCGGGCACCGCGGCCCTGTCCGTGCTCTACCTCGGCGGTGCGATCGGCTCGGTGCTCGGCGGGTCCCTGGCCGCCCGGTGGGACCGGGTGACGGTCTCGCGCTGGTCGTACCTGATCACGGTCGCGGCCATCGCGGGCGTGGTGTGGGTGCCCGGCCCGGCCATCTACCTGTTCGTGGCACTGACCTCGGCCGGCCTGTATGTGCCCTTTTCGCTGCAGGTCACGCTCGGCCAGGACTACCTGCCCTCCCGTGTCGGCACCGCCAGCGGGATCACCCTCGGCCTGACCGTCAGCATCGGGGGGCTGGCCAGCCCCGCCATCGGCAGCCTCGCCGACGCCACGTCCCTGCAGACCGCCCTGGCGCCTCTCGTCCTGATGCCCGTGCTGAGCTGGCTGCTCTTCCGCACCCTGCCCGAACCGAGCGTGCCCCAGCCTCAGACCGCGGCGCCTACGAAGGGAGACGACACCGGTGCCGCCCTCAGTCCCACCCCTGCCGACTCCCGATGACCAGCCCCTACGACGAGGCCGTCATCCTGTCACCGCGGTGAGTCCGCAGGCACCGGATGCCCAGGATCGCTGCCCGCTCCGGGAGTGGGGCTGCACCGCGACCGTGTCCCGGCCGACCTGGCATCTGCTGTCTCAGCACCCCACATCCGACGGTGACATCGAGTATTGCAAGTGCAGCTGCAACGCTTTCGTGATGCTCCAACGAGGGCGACTCGCCAAGTTCACTGCCCCGCCCGCCGGGCACCGCTGATCCGTTGGAGCGCGGCAAGGTGAGATCGCCATGAGTAGTCGTCACGAGCAACACCTCGTCAGATCGGGGAGAGCGGTCAGCTCGTGCTCAACACGCTGGACTTGACAGAGAAGTCGTCGGTGGCGTCCCCCCGTTGCGGTCCCGGGACGTTTACCCCGCCAGGTAACGGACGCACCATCATTCACCGGCGCCACTCGCCGCTACACGCTTGCGCGTCCGGCGACCCGAAGACCTCCGGTGGCGCGGTGCGGGCGCTCGAACAGCGGGTATCACCGAGGGGAATCCGCTTCTCACGCTCCCAGGAGCCGCTCATGAAGCACACCCATCCCCTGCCCGGTGACATCGGGCTCACCCAGATCTCCGGTGTCACCGGCCGGTTGATCCGCTTCGGCCAGTGGATCAACGGAGACGGCTTCGCCGACTACGAACACGCCTTCCTGGTCCTGCCCGGCGACCGGCTGCTGGAGGCCGAGCCGGGCGGTGCCCGCATCCGACCGCTCGGCCAGTACGACGGCTCCGACGTGCTCTACGTGTGCCCGAAGCGGCTCACCGAGCAACAGCGCGAAGGGATATGCGCGGCAGCCGATCGCTACGTGGGCGTCCCGTACAGCTTCCTCGACTACCTGGCGATCGCAACGCACCGCGTCCATCTGCCCGTTCCGGGACTGCGCCGCTATGTGGCCAGCACCCGGCACATGATCTGCTCCCAACTCGTCGACCAGTGCTATCAGGACGCGGGCGTCCACCTCTTCTCGGACGGCCGTTGGCCCGGCTACGTGACGCCGATGGCCCTGTACACCCTGCTGTCCCACTGAATCGGGCGGCGGAGGCGGCCCGGCGGGGGCACCGGCCAGCGGTCCGGGTGGCTCCCACGGGCCGTTCGCCGGGGCGGCGTTGTCAGACCCCTCGGCTGGCGTTCATGTGGCGGGCCGGCGGCCGTGACGTGAACGGTGTCCTGAGGGTGCGGGCGTGCCGGCCGGAGCGGCGGCACGCCCGCGGGGTGCTCAGGTGCCGGGCTTGCTGCCGTAGACGTACACGTCGTCGCCGTTGTGCAGCAACGACCAATACTTCTTCGCGTCGTTGGGGCGCATGTTGACGCAGCCGTGCGAGCCGGGGGCGGACCAGACGCTGCCACTGATGGCGTGGAACGCCTCACCGCCGTCGAAGAACTGGCTGTAGGGCATGGGTGTGTGGTAGATGGTCGACACGTGGTGCAGGTGCCGCCAGTAGATGCGCTTGAGTCCGGTGCGGGTCTCGTCGCCGTTGCGGCCGGTGCGCACCGGTACCGGCCCGTACACCAGCCGTCCGCCGTCCTGGATCCAGCTGAGCTGACGCGTCAGGTCGACGCAGGCGATACGCCCCTTGTTGGTGGGGCATTTGTGGGCGCTGTTCGGGTGGTGGCCGGCGGCCCGTTGCTTGGCGACCAGCTGCATCACGCTCCAGGTGACCGGGCCGGCGTAGCCGTAGTCGGGGGTGATGCCGTGGCTGTTCTGGAAGGCGCGGATCGCCCGGCAGTCGGACGCCGACTGCTGGCCGTCGACCTTGAGCCCGAGGAACCGTTCGGCCTGCTTCTGATAGGGGCCGCGGAGTCCGTAGCAGCCCGAACCTGCGGCCTGGGCGGGGGAACTCAGGGCGACCGTCAGTGGGAGGGAGAGGGTCGTGAGGGCGAGCGCCGCGCCCGCTCGCCGGCCGAGGGCGCCGGCAGCGGGTCTGCGGAGTCGGAAGGGTATGCGTCGCTTCATGTCCGGTAGGACTCCTGGCCGCGCGGGGCGGTTGCGGACGGAGTCGGGCAGCAGCACCTTATGCGCCAAAAAACGGCCATGCCGACCTCCTGCGCGGCCTGCCCGGACGCGGTGACACGCGTGACACGCGTGACGCGGTGACACGGCGACGCGGCGAGCGGCCGCGGAGCCTGGTTCGGCTACCGGTCGGTGGTGATGCCGGGCGTCCGGATCGAACTGGGCGCGATCGTCGAGTGATCGAGATCTCGCGAGACGTCAACCCCCGGGAATTTTCCCCGTGTTCAGGTTCCCCGCCAGCCCGGCAGGTCGATTGACGAGGCCAAGGCGCGCCATCTAGAGTCCCCGAATCTATCGACAGGCGGATTTGGTGTTCCATTGTGCGGAATAGCTCCGAGCGTGGGGCACCGCATACGACCGGCATGCGAGGGCCGAGATGTACAAGACCGAGGCACTGGGCCCCATCTCCGCGTCCACGGACCGCTTCGTACGGACCGTCAAGGCGCTCGCCGACACGGACGTCGGCGGCGCAACACTGGTGCCGCCGTGGACCCGCGGCCATGTGATCACCCATGTGGCGCGCGCCGCCGACAGTCTCTGCCGGCTGCTCACCTGGGCCCGCACCGGCGTCGAGACCCCGCAGTACGCCAGCATGGACGCCCGGGCCGCGGAGATCGAGGCCGGCGCCCGGCGCCCGGCCCACGAGCTGATGACCGATGTCGTCGCGAGCGCCGAGCGCTTCGACCACGCCGTGCGGGCCCTGCCGGACGCGGCCTGGAGCCATGAGGTGCGCATGCGCACCGGTGAACTGCGGACACCGGGCGCCCTGGTGCCCACCCGGCTGCGCGAACTCGAAGTCCACCACGTCGACTTGGCCACCGGCTACACCTTCACCGACGTGCCGCCCGAAGCCGCCCGCTGGATCATCGACGACCTCCTCGAAGCACAGCGCCGACGCGCCGACGCCCCGCCCCTGCGCATCGAGGCGACCGACACCGACCTGATCCAGGAACTGGGCACCGGCGGGCCGACCGTGACGGGCACCGAGGCCGACCTCCTCGGCTGGCTCACCGGCCGCACCACCGGTGCCGCCCTCTCGTCCTCCGAGCCCGGTCCGGTCCCCCGGGCGCCGTACTGGATCTGAATCCGCTCACCCCCGCGCGAGAGGGCCGATGACCCGCATCGCTCCCCCGAACAAACAGCGCCGCCAGGCGCCCGCTCCCGCGTCCCGGATCACGAACCGACCGCCTGGCGCCGGTAGTCGTTCGGTGGAGTTCCGTATTCCGCACGGAAGGCGCGGCTGAAATCGGCCGCACGGGGGAAGCGGGTGGCCTCCAGGCGCCGAGCGCCAACACCCGCTGCGATGCCCGGAAGTCGTGGGCGTGGTCACTATTACGGAAGTCGAGTGCAGGGTGAAGCTGAAGGCCAAGAACCGCAGATGCGTACGGACGCCTCCGTTCGCCGAGCCGTCCTCCCGCGCCTGCCGGGCAGCGGCGGGGCCACGGGCACACCCGCGGGCCCAAGTCGAGGTGACATCGCTCGGGTGCGTCTCCGCCGACGCGCGGGGATTGCTACCGTGGATGACGCGGACGGCGCGGACGAACCCTCCGCGCCCGCAGGTCAGGTGGAGGATCCGATGAGCAGCTCCGGTCGGCCGTGGACCGTCGACGGCATCTCCCACGCCCTGCCGCATTCCGAGTTGCGGGCGACGTTCATGCAGGAGGTCGCCTTCACCGACGTCCGCGACGTACCGGCCGTCCTGAACCGTTGGGTGAAGTTCATCGAGTCCTTCGAAGCCGACCGCGAACGGGTCGAGCACCTGCGCACGACGTTCCGCGGGGCCGGGCACCTCCCCTCCACCTACCGAGCGGGCCTGATCGACGTGACTGCCGAGGAGTTGCGTTCCGCCGCCGGCGAGAGCGGCTCCCGTGGGCGGGGCGCGGCGTGACCTACCGGCTCCACCTCGACCCCGCCCTCCACGCGACCTACAAGGCCCTCCCCGACGAGGCTCGTCAGGACCTGTCGGTGCTCCTGCTGGACGCGCTGCTCGACCCTCCCTCCCACTCCGAGCCCTACGGAACCGACGACGGGGTCATGCGGACCATCGCCCGCAGTCACGTCGCGGGCGTCATCCTCATCGGCGACACCGAGATCACCCTCGTCCACCTCACCTACGCGGGCTGACGCGCGGCCGCCCACGCGCCCCGGACGGGACGCAGCCACCTGGAGAAGTGGAGAAGGCTCGGCTTCATATATCGCGTTGTGGGGTGAGAGGTACGGCCATAAGGTCATCGACATGTCTTTGCGTCTTCGTATGCGTCAAGCACTGCCGGAAGCGATGCGTGCCCGCGACAAGGTCGCGGTGAGTGCGCTGCGCGCAACGCTTGCCGCGCTGGACAACGCCGAGGCGGTGCCCGTGGACGAAGCCCAGCTCCGCGGTATGGCCCTTGAGCAGTCGCCGGTCGGTGCCGGCGCCACCGAAGTGGCGCGGCGTGAGCTGAGCGAGCGCACGGTGGTTGACGTGGTACGCGCCGAGGCCACCGAACGGCTTGAGGTTGCCGCGCAGTTGACCGCGCCCGCGCATGTCGATCGGGCCACGCAGCTCCGCGCGGAGGCCGCCGTGCTGCTTCGGTTCCTCGACGGGGTCATCCAGTAGGGGCGGGCCGGGCCGCTCACTCCGGCCAGGGCCGCCGTGTGGATGACGGCGTCGCAGCCGGCGACCGCGCGTGACACGGCGGCGGGGTCGATGAGGTCGCCCTGGTGCTGGCGGACCCCGAGCCGGCTCAGCGTGGTGCTGGGACGGCGGCTGAGGGAATGGGTCTTGGTACCGCGGGCGACGAGCCGACGGCAGATCTCGGTGCCGAGGAATCCGGTGCCACCCGTGACGAGGACTTTCGCCGGCCCGGTCATCGTGCCCTCCGCAGACGCTTGGTGGCCCAGTCGGCCAGCCGTTCCCGATTGATCTTGGAGTTGTGGCGGATGTCGGTGGGCAGGCAAGGGTGGATCAGCACGTGGCGGACGTGGTGTCCGTCCGGATGTCGCGCGAGTGCCTCGTGCAGGGCTGCTGCGACGGCCGGGCGATCGTGATCGGCGCCGGCTTCCAACTCCGCGCACAGGGCGGCTCGTTGGCCGCCAGGCGGGCCGACGCCGACCAGGGCGGTGCGCACGACGCCCGCTACGGTGTCGGCCGCCGCCTCGACGCTCTCGGTCGTCAGGACGAAACCATGACCGGTGACCCGCTGTGCCTTGCGGCCGTGGAACCACAGGCGCCCCTGGTCGTCGAGCCGCCCCAGGTCGCCGGTGCGGTGCAGCAGCCCGCAATCGGCGGCGACTTGGGAGGCTGCCGTGGCTCGGGGGCGCGCGTGGTAGGCGGCGCTGACGTTGCGGCCGGCGACGGCGATCTCCCCCACCCCGACGCCATCGGCTTCGAGCACGCGGACCTCGACGCCGGGCACCGGGCGCCCCACGCACGTCCCCGCGCGCACGCACTGCGCCGCCGTCCGCAGCGTACGCAGCTCGGTGGCGGTGACGGCGCTGACCGGCAGGCATTCGGTGGTGCCGTAGACGCTGAGCACCTCGACGTCCGGCCGGAGCACGGCGCACAGGGCGTCCGCGAGCCGGGGGCGCAGCGGGGCGCCGAAGGACAGGACGCGGTCGATCGACGGCAGGGTCAGCCCACGCGTGCAGTGGTCGGCGATCAGTCCGAGCACGGCGGGTGAGGCGGCGACCACCGATGCACAATGTGCCCTGTCTCTTATACAC
>NZ_JBHVQS010000010.1:31283-222119 GCF_042886435.1 Streptomyces sp. NPDC058000 | reverse complement strand
CAACAGCCTGCTAACCCGCACCGCGCCGAATACGTACAAGATCACGCTGCCCGACAATTTGACACCGCCAACGGCCGCTTAACTTCGTGGCATTGTGTCGTCGCTGCCTACACCCAACTCCGCCTCGCCCGGCCACTCGCAGAAGACCTCCGCAAACCTTGGGAGCGGCCCGCGCGCCAAGGACGTCTCACGCCCGCCCGCGTCCGCCGAGGATTTCGCCGCCTCCACGGGAAGACCCCTCAGCCCGCCAGCGCACCGAAAATCGGCACTGCAGGCCCCGGCCGACCAACAGGATCTAACAACAGACACCGTGCACACGAACACCCCGTCGGGAAACAAGGCAAACCAGACATCACCGAGGGCGTCACGAACAGTCTCGCTGCATAAACGCCAAGCGTAGCGGCCGCAGCCAGGACGACGGTGATGCTGATCAGCAAGGACCAGGAGCCAAACTTATCCACGGCGACGGGCTGCCAGCCGTGGAGCTGGTAGGGGTAGCGCCAGGCGCCCACGTGGGTGGCGAGGTTCTCTGCCACCCACAGGAAGAGGCCGATCAGGATGAACGACAACGCCAGCGGCATCCGTCGGCGTATCCCGCGCACCGTGAACCGCACGAAGGTGCCCGCGGTGACGGCCAACAGCAGTCCCGTCAACGGCCAGCGCACATCGGGCAGCCAGTGAGGGCAGAAAGTTGAGGTAGATGGCCGCAGCCACCGCTGAGCAGCCCGGTGGCGAAAGAGGCCAGGCCGCACTGCTCGTCGGCGCAGACATCGGCGATCCATCCGCGCAGCCGCTCCCCTCCATGGTTGCTCATGAAGGTCGGAATGGATCTGAACGGACCATGTGTGAACGGTGGGAAAGTGGCGGGGGTCGTGCGCTACCGCTGGGCGGAGCATGTCACCGGCTGGCCTGCTGCTCCCTTCTGTTGGTCCAGAACGCGGTCGTCGCCTTCCAACAGGAGGCAGTGCGCCACGCCTTTATCAGTAGGCATGACCTTGAGGCGTGGAGTGTGCCCGCCGTCCTCCTGGGTGCTCCATGTGGCTCCGCTCACCTTGGCCGGCACGCTTACCGCGCCGTTGAGGCCATCGATGTAATCGTGCCTGACGGATTGCAGGTTGCCTCCTTCGGTCCAGGCTTTGTACGTCACGTCGGGACTCTCGGCACCGCAAGCCGTCAGGAGTCCGCAGGCAACAGCCAGCCCCGCCATCGTGGTGATGAGCTTCGCGGCTGCTGGTATGGGGAATGTGGGCATGACTTGGCCTCTCGGTCAGTGAGTTCACTTGAGTGTGGGGTCGGGGAAGGATCTGTCGCCGAAGAGGACTCGGCTTGCCGCGGCCCGGCCGAACGGTGTGCGTAGCAGGGTGAATGCCGCTGCTGCTGTGGCAGGCGTCCGTACGCGGGCCAATATCCCGCGCAGCATGAGTCGTCCGCGGAAGTGGGGGCGGAGCGCGGCTCCGTCGTAGTTGGTCATCGTGTCCGGTCTTCCGGTGCGCAGTGCGTCGTTGAGGACCTCGGCTGCGAGTTGCGACTGCCGTAGGCACGGGTCCAGGCCGCCGGCAGTGAGTGGGGAGACCGCGCCTGCTGCATCCCCCACGAGAAGCCCGTCGGCGCAGCTGATCCGGCGCAGCAGACCGCCGACGGGTATGGGGCCTGCGCGGCGCTCCACCGTTTCGGGACGTTCGATGCCGGTCAGTCCGGGCGCTGAGGCGCTGAACCGCTCCATCGCATGGCGAAGACCGTCTGGATAGCGGTCGGCATAGCCTGCGACTCCGACATGGGCGTGGTGCCCGTCGTTGACTACCCAGGCCAGGTAGCCGGGGGCGAGTGAGGGGTCGAGTACGCAGTGGAATGTCGGTGGCTGGTCGCTTCCGGGTAGTTCGAAGACCTCTTCGGCGCCGACGATCAGGTGGTGGTTGCGGTCGAGAGCGAGGTCGCGGGCGACTCTTGAGCGGGCCCCGTCGGCGCCGACGATGAAGCGGGCCCGGACGGTGGTCGGTCCGTCGCGATCGGCCAGGTGGAAGGTGTTGCCCTGTCGGCCGGCGTAGCGCGTGCCCAGTGCGATGCGTACGCCGGCGTCGACCGCGATGGCGGCCGTCGCTTCGTAGAGTGGTGCCATGTCGCCCACCCGGTATTCGTCGCGGGGGCTGGTGAGGCTGACCGGGCGGCGCAGGTCAGGGGGGTAGAGGACCACGCGTCGGATCGGTGGTCCGAGGCAGTCGGGGGGCAGCGGGAAGTCGTCGAGTGTCTTGCGTACGAAGATTCCTGTGGTGCGGATCGCGCCGGCAAGGCTCGTTCGGCGTTCGACCAGGAGCACGTCGTGGCCTTGTCGGGCGAGGAGTGTGGCGGTGTTGAGTCCGGCCAGGCCGGCCCCGACCACCAGTACGTCGGCACTGTCTGTGCCCCCGAGGCGGTAGGAGAGGCGTGCTGTCGTCATGTCTGCTCTGTTCCTTGTGGAGGCCGTCATCGGTGCGTGCGGTGCGCGGCAGGTGCCGACCGGCGGCGGTCAGTACGGCCAGGCCCGTGCCGCGATGAGGTGTGCGGACGCAGTCGTCAGGTCGTCACTCGGGAGCTCGCTGAAGATCAGGCAGAGCGGGTCGCGCAGCAGGGATGGTGGCGGCCGGCTACCGCGACTGCGGTCACCGCGGCGGGGAGCCAGCTGGGACGGAAGCTCCGGATTCGTGCGCGGCCCTGTCCCTGTCCCCGGGGTCGTCGGGCTCCCAGCGCAGCAGGTCTCCGGGCTGGCACTCGAGCACCTCGCACAGCGCGGCGAGTGTGGTGAAGCGCACCGCCTTGGCGCGGCCGTTCTTGAGCACCGCCAGGTTGGCGGGTGTGATCCCCACCCGGTCCGCCAGTTCGCCCACGGACATCTTCCGCTTGGCCAGCATCACGTCGATGTCGACGGCGATCGGCATCAGATCACCTCGGCCAACTCGGCCCCCAGCTGCGACGCCTCGACGTCGCGTGCGACGGCTTGTGCGAGCAGCATCCGCAGCACGAGCACGATGAGCGCGTTCCCGAAGATCGCCAGGCAAACCCCGCCCAGCAGGGCCACAACGCCCGGGGGCACGACCTCGCCAGGCGCCAGGACCGCCCCGAGCGCGAGCACCAGGAGCGCGGCCGCCACGAACGCGCCGATCACGAGTTGGACGTAGCGGAATGCGGCGTGGGAGAACACGGTTCCGCGTTGCACCATCGTCACCAGCCGCCACACGCAGACCAGGACGACCTGGACCGTCACGACGCCCAGGACCGTGATCACGAGGACCGGAGTGCGGCGGTCCGCGAGGATGCTCTCCTCCATAGCGCCCGTCAGCAGCGCCACCATCACCGCCTGGGCGAACACCGCCCCGGCGTGCAGTGCCACCATCACGGCGCGCAGCGCGAGCACTGTCAGCTTTCCCAATGCCACTCCCTTGATTGAATAACGATGGAAAACTATCGAATATCGATAGGAGTGGCAAGTCGGGTCCGTCGAATGCCGAGCTGGAGGCACGCCACGCCCGTCGCCTCGAACGGCTGCGGCACTCCGGGGAGAACGTCGCTGTCCTGCCGGCCCCGGGCCGTCCCTCGCCCTGACGGGACGCATCACCTGCCGGTTCGTACCGGCTTCACCCGTGTGACTGATGTGTTGCGCGAAGGGCATGCGCGCTTACCGCAGGGAAACCCCTGAGCGAGATGAGCGGGCCTTTGTCCTGGCAGAGCACACGGTCCGGGCGAGTGGGTATGCGAGCAATTTGGTGATGTGCGAGCCGGACGAGCCGGCCGCCGGCGGCCCGATTGGGGCCCGCCTGGCGGCCTGGCGCCTTCGACGGGGACTGACACGCGATGACCTTGCCTCCCGCACTGGGTTGGAACTCGATTACATTGCCGGGCTGGAGACGGGCGGGGAGTGGGTGGACCGCCGCGGCCGGTTGGCGGCGCTGGCCGCCGCTTTGCGGCTGCATGTCGCGGACTTGGCCGGGCAGCCCTACCCGCCGCGCGGGGAGGAGCACGCGGCGGTGCGGGCGATCGCCTTCCACCTGCGGCGCCGCATCGCCCGCCCGCACCTGGATACGGCCGCCGGTCTGCCGCTGGACGAGCTGGCCGAGCGGACCCGGGTCGCCGCACAGGCCGGCGCAGCGGGCGATGAGCACACTCTCGCGCTTGCCTGCTGGTAGCGTCGCGCTCTTCGCCGGTGTCGGCCGCGCGGAGTCCCGCCGGTAGGTCCCTGCATGTCCGAACCACCTGCACTCGCCACGTACACGCTGTGGCGCGACGCGCTCGCCGAGGTGGACGTGGTCTTCGCATCGCCACCTGGGCTCGACGGTCCGGTCGACGGGTGCACGTACTGCACCCCGGAGTCGGAGCTGCGAGTTCTCGGCGGTGACCCTGCCGATGTGCCGGACGATCTCCTTGGGCACTTCATGCGTGAAGTCGCCAGCCACTGGGACGAGGACCAATATTCCATCCTGTGGCGCCGCTTCATCCCTCGTGCGCTGCGCTGCTGGGGACCGGACGGGGACGGCACTGACCCGTCGGATGTGATGGGGCGCCTTGGCTGCCGCGGTGCCCGGCTCGCGGACTGGCCCGTGGCCGAGCGCGCCGCGGTTGAACGGGCCTTCCGGGCGCTGCTGCACGTCGCCGTGACCGACGGCCGGCCGTACTGGGAGATCACCGATCTGATCGAGGGAATCGCTCATGCGACGGGTGCCCTGGAACCGTGGCTGGACCACATCGCCAGGCTCACCGGTCCCGAAGCGGACGCCGGCGTGGTCCGCCTCGCCTTCGGCTGGGCTACCGAACTCCTATGGGAAGAGCTGAAGTTCACCTGGTGGTACGACGGCGACCCGCAGCTCGTCGCCAACTGGCTGCCCACCCTGCGCGCCCGCGTT
This sequence comes from Streptomyces sp. NPDC058000, assembly GCF_042886435.1. Classification (NCBI taxonomy): domain Bacteria; kingdom Bacillati; phylum Actinomycetota; class Actinomycetes; order Kitasatosporales; family Streptomycetaceae; genus Streptomyces; species Streptomyces sp. NPDC058000. The sequence continues at coordinate 217,248 of NZ_JBHVQS010000010.1, read as the reverse complement.
GGGGCCTTTGCCGCGCAGCACCCACGTTGCAAGAACGCATCCGACGCGCTGACAGCGATCGACGCGCTCAAGGCCGGCACCTGGGGCCCCTGGCTCTACCCCTACGACATGCGGACACTCGGCGGCCCTGTGCTCATCCACCAGGGCTGAGGCCAACGTCACGCGTCGAAGTCGTACTCCAGGATGCAGGAGGCGGCATCGAGCGTCATGCCGCCTTCCACCGGATAGTGCAGACCCGCCTGCGCTTCGACCCACGCACCCAGGACTACTACGAACGCCGCACCAAGGACGGTAAAACCCGACGCGAGATCGTCCGATGCCTCGAACGCCATGCCGTCCGCGAGGTGTTCCACCTGGTCAGGCCCACGCGGTCATGACCCCCCCATAGGGGCAGTTGTGATAGCAGGTGAGAGGTGAGGAACCCCCGTCGGATGGCCTTCAGTTCAAGAGGTCGTTGCAACACCCCATCTGTAGGGAGTTGCAGTGGACTTCGAGATCCGGGAGGACCGGAGGCCGCAGGGGCGCAGGAAGGGCAGCAGTTGCCGTGGGGGAGCGGGGCAGGCGAAGGTCGTGGGCTTCGCAAGAGCGGATGTACCCGACGGCATGAAGTGGTGCTCCGCGGCATGGTTTTGGCCGTCGGGGAGATAACCGCCGACGCCGTTGACTGATACGAGCCGCCAGACCTCGCTGTCGCGGCTGGCCCACGGTCTTCACCGTCGGTCGCCGTCCCTGGTTGCCCGGCCGTTCTCCAGGGTGCATCTGGCCCGTCGACCGTCGTTTTGGAATGCGGCGGCGACCGCCGGCCCACGTAAGTCAGCGCCACGCCGGGGGAGTGCCGAAGCAACAGCGGAACACATCCCTGACAGGCCGTTGTGTTCATTCGCTGGCGCTGTTGGTGAATCCCCAAGGCTGAACGCGATATTGACCTCAGCGATCCGTTGTAATCGATCGAAGCCAGATTCAGTCGGTCAGGAAGGTGAAGGCCGGCACCTCCAGCGCGCCGCGCCGTCGCGGCGCGCCAAGGACCTGGCTGGCCCCCGGGTAGGTCGAGACGACCGCGGTCGTGTCCTGCGGGATTGCGGTCAGCGTGCGGTGTTCGGCGCTGTGCAGCAGCGCCCGCCAGACCGCACCGGGACGCGAAGCGTGCTCCGTTGCCCGGTAGAGGCGTTGGTAGCCCTCCGGTGCCCGGGTCAGCAACCGGAGGTAGGCGCCACGCAGCAGCTTGCCCAGGCGTGCGGGCAGGAGGTCGAGGCAGTCGTACCGGTCCACCAGGTACCCCTGCGCGGCCAGGCGGGCGGTCAGCCCGTCGGCTGCCCCGTCATGGTCGCCGCCGACGCTCGCGGAGATGACGACGACGCGGCGACTGCCCGTCTCCTGCCGCTCTGCGGAGGAAGGCGAGCCCGTAGCAGTTCGTGATGCTCGGGCACGGTCGATCAGCCTCCTGACGGAATACAGGGCGCGCGGCGGGCGCGCCCCGGGCAGGCGGCACCAGGCGCAGGCCGAGGCCGTGCTTCGAGGTAGATCCGGGCATGAACGGATCGCGACAGTGTCGAAGACCGAAGCTACTACATGATGTAGAAATTGGGGAGCGGGCGCCCTGGCCGAGCGGGGTAGTGCGCCCCCGCAGGCCGGCTGCCGCAGCTTCAGGGCAGGGCAGGGCAGGGCAGGGGCGTGTGGCGCCAGCGGCCTTCTCCCGACCGTCAGGTGGCTGATCAGGGCAGATGGAGAAATGGGACGGGAGTATCTAGGGTCAGCACGTGGCTTTCATCATGGTGTGCGAAGACGACGCGGCGGTCCGCGGCGTCCTCAAGCGCGCCTTGGAGCACGACGGCCACACCGTCTCCGTCGCCGCCACGGCCGACAGCCTGCTGCGGCAGCTCGCACCAGCGCCCCATTTGGTCGTCCTGGATCTCGGGCTCCCGGACGCCGACGGCCGCGACGTCTGCCTGGCCCTCCGGGCGCGCGGCGTCGACGTGCCGGTGTTGATGCTCACCGCCTTGGACGGCCTACACCACAAGGTGGGCGGCTTCGAGGCCGGCGCCGACGACTACATGACCAAACCCTTCGACATCCCCGAACTGCTGGTTCGCGTCCGAGCGCTGCTGCGCCGGGCCACCGTGGCGCCCGCACCGCGCGAGGTCGTCCTCGATCCGGCGAAGCACGTGGTGACCTACGACTCGGTGAGCAAGAGCCTGACCCCGACCGAGTTTCGGCTACTAGGCCGACTGATCGCCTCGCAGGGCGACGCGGTACGCCGCCACGCCCTCATCGCTGCTGGCTGGCCACACGGAGCGCAGGTCAGCGACAACACCCTCGACTCCTTCGTGCGCCGGCTGCGGACCAAGCTCGGTCCGCTGGGGGTGGCTGAGCGTCTGGCGACCGTCCGAGGCGTGGGCTACCGATGGCAGTGACGGGATTCCGCAGGAGGGTCGTCGCGCTCACTGTGCTGATCGCCACCGCCGTGGTGGCGGTACTGGTCGTGGTCTCGCACGTGCTGCTGAGCGGGGTGACGGACGCCGACGCGCACGATCTGGCGCGTACCCGCGCCGAGGCGGTCGCGGCGAACGTCACCGCCGTGGGCGGCCGTGTCGTACTGACGGAGAACAGCAGCGAGGCGCTGGACGAGGTCGCCTGGGTGTATGCCGACGGCCGCCTGATCGACGGGAACGTACCGGCAAGCGTGGTCGAGCGCGTCGAGGCGCTGGCAGACTCACGGCGATCGCAGACCGCCGCCGTCGGCAACTACCTCCTGTACGCGCGGACGGTCCCGATCGACGGCCACCACGTCATGGTGATCGTCCGGGTGGACCTCACGCCCTACGAGACGTCCGAAAAGCGCAGCCTGACCTTGTCGCTGATACTGGGCGGCCTCGCAATCCTCCTCGCCGGTGGTGTCGCGCACCTCGTGGTGCGCCGCGCGCTGCGGGTCGTGCACGAGATGGCCGCGCTCGCCGACGACTGGAGCCATCACGAACCCGGGCGCCGCTTCAACCTCGGAGTCCCCCGCGACGAGTTCGGGGAACTGGGGCGGATCCTGGACCACCTCCTGGAGCGCGTCGACAACGCGCTGGCGGACGAGCGCCGGCTCACCGATGAGATCGCCCACGAGCTGCGGACACCGCTCACGGTCCTGCGGGGCGAGGCGCAGCTGGCGCAGCTGTCCGGCGAGCCGGTGGCGCCGGAGGCGGTGCTGAGCGAGGTCGAGCGCCTCAATGCGGCGATCACGACGATTCTGCGCGCCGCGCGCGCACGGAGAGACGAGGGGACCCGGTGCGATCTGCGCTCCGCCGCGCGGCAGGCGATCGCCGGCCGCGCGGTCGAGGTCGCCCTTCCCGCCAAGGTCGAGGTCGCCGTGGCGGCCGACGTCGCCGTGTCGCTGCTGTCGCCCCTGCTGGAGAACGGCCTGCGGCATGCGCGGTCGCGTGTGTGGATCACCGGGCGCGTCCAGGGTGAGGCAATCGTGGTCGATGTCTTGGACGACGGCCCCGGGTTCGATTCCGCAGAGGTCGACCGGGTCTTTGAAGCGGGTGTGACCGGTGGCGGCGGGTACGGGCTGGGGCTGCCGGTGGTCCGGCGCATCGCCACCTCGGCCGGTGTGGAGGTCCGCGCGATCGCGGACGGCCGCGGGCACGTCGAGGTGACGCTCCCGGCCGCGCGTGCGGCCACGTAGTCAGGTTGCGTGCAGGTTCCCCGCGTAAACCTCCCTGCATGACAACGACAACCGAAGCGCGCGCGCACACCGGGCGGCTCATGCTCAACAAGGTCCCCGAGGTCACCATCTGGTTCTGGGTGATCAAGGTCCTGTGCACGACGGTCGGTGAGAGCTTCGCCGACTGGATCAACACCCAGCTGGGCGTCGGCCTGGTGAACACGGCTTGGATCTTCACCGCGGTCCTAGTGGTGGTCCTGGCCGTCCAGCTGCGGCGGAAGCGGTACGTGGCGTTCCCCTACTGGCTGACCGTGGTCGTTGTCAGCGTCACGGGCACCTTGTACACCGACATCCTGACCGACCAGCTGAACGTGCCGCTGTGGATCAGTTCCGCGGTCTTCTCGGTGCTGCTCGCGGTGGTCTTCGGCGTGTGGTGGCTGCGTGAGCGCACGCTGTCGATCCACTCGGTCACCACGCTCTCGCGGGAGTCGTTCTACTGGCTGACTGTCCTGGTCACCTTCGCGCTCGGCACCGCGACCGGCGACTGGACTCTGGAGCTGACCGGCTGGAGCCCGGGCGTCTCGGTGTTGCTGCCGCTCGGCCTCATCGCGGCGATCACGGCGCTGCGGAGGTTCGGCGCGAACCCGGTGCTGTCCTTCTGGCTCGCCTACATCCTGACCCGCCCGCTGGGCGCGAACATCGGCGACTGGCTCGCCTCCCCCAAGGTCGCCCAGAACCCGGGCGACCCGACCGGTCTCGCGCTGGGCACGTTCACCACCAGCCTGATCTTCCTCGGCCTGATCCTGGCGACGGTGATCTACCTGACGGTGACGCGCGCGGATGTGACCGAGACCTACGAGGCGACCCACGCCGCACAGGTCACCAACGACCCGCGCAAGGAGCGCATCGCGCTTGCCGGCTTCGGAGTGCTGGCCGCCGCCACCGCGGCCCTGCTGGTCTGGGCCCACGGTCAGCCGCACGTCGGCCCGGCGCCGGAGACCGACACCACCTCCGCCGTCCAGCTGGCTCCCGGCCAGGCGGTGAAGAACTTCCCGCCCGCGAAGGTCGGCGCGCTGCGGACCCTCGCATCCACCTCGCTCAAGGACGCACGCTCGGGGGACGCGGCCGGGGCCCACGCGGCCGCCCAGTCGCTGCGTGACCTGTGGGATGCCGACCAGACCTCGCTGCAGCCGCTGGACCAAACCGGCTGGACCTCCATCGACGCCCAGATGGACAAAGTGCTCAAGACCTTCGGCATTGACCACCCAAACCCGCCGATGTCGCCGACGCAGCAGGAGAGCGAACTGAAAGCCCTCGTGGCGGATCTGGGCTGACAGACCGCACAGTGTCCGACCACCCCGCCCGGCCGACGGGCTGAGTGTGCCGGGCTGCGCCCAGAACCGCGCCGCCTCGGCACACGCCGGCGAGCCGCGGACAGTGCAGGCGGCCGGGGCCGCCTGTTGCAGCCCGGGCGTGTCCGCAGACTCCCGTGAGGCGGTCGAAGCCGGCGTCAATGGCTTCGACCGCCTCGCTGTTGCCCCAGGCTGGTCAGACGCGGTGGTGGTAGATGCGCCAGAAGCAGGCGCCGGTGACCAGTCAGACCCGGGAACTGCACGACCTTCGGCGGGTGGGTGAACGCAGATGCAGAGCCGACTATGTCCCTCCCCTCGTAGCGTGAAGACCATGGCTGCGGGGGAAGTTGGGAGTCATGGTGGAGAAGCGGCGGAAGTTCGAGCCGGAGTTCGGTGAGGGAGCTGTACGGATCGTGGCGGAGACCGGCTAGCCGATCGTGGAGGTTGTGAGGGGCCTGGGTATCGACGTGACCTCCCTGGCCGGTTGGGTGTCCTGGGCCTGCCGGGCCGGGTCGGCATCTTCGGGTGATGGTGCCGAGCTGGAGCGGCTGCGGTGGGAGAACGCCCAGCTCAAGCGGGACAACAAGGAACTGGTCATGGAGCGTGACGTGCTCAAACACTGCATGGTCCTGTGGGTGAAGTAGCTGGAGCGGACCCGGCGCAAGTGGGCGGGGTGATCAGCGATTTGAGGACCGTGCACAACATTGCGCACCGTGTCTGGTGCCGTGCCCTGGGCGTGGGCGTGGGCGAGTGGTGGTTCTACAGCACCGTACCCGCAAGCCCACCGGGCGGCAGGTTTGCCGCCTGCGGCTGATGGAGGCGGTCCAGGAGGAGTTCACCGACTCCGGTGGCACCTACGGCTCGCCGAAGATCTGGATCATGCTGGGCCGCAAGGGCTGGCGCGTCTGGGTGAACACCCTTGCGAAGATCATGGCCGAGCTCGGCCTGGTAGGCCGAGCAGTCCGCAGGCGTGGGGGGCTGACTCGGCCCGGCAAGCGGCTGGCGAGCCCGGACTTCGTGCGCCGCGACTTCACCGCGCAGGCTCCTGACCTGGTGGGGTGCGGTGACATGACGGAGATCGACACCAGCGAGGGCAAGCTGTATCTGGCCACGGTCATCGACCTGTTCTCCCGCCGCCTGCCGGGCTGTGCGATGGGTGCCCGACACGACGCCGAACGGTTTGCACCGGCCATCCGGGGCGAGCACCCCCACCTGGGAGAACTCCACGAACAGCGTCGGCGTGGTGAGCACCGTGATGCCACCCGCCAGCGCGACCGTGCACTCACCGGCCCGCAGCGCCTGCGCGGCCTGGTGCATCGCCACCAGCGCGGAGGAGCACGCCGTGTCCGCCGTGATCGCCGGGCCGTGGAAGCCGAACGTGTAGGCCAGCCGCCCCGACGCGACGCTGCCAGCGTTGCCGATCGAAACGTCGCCGGTGAGGTCCTCGGGCGTACGGTGCGCGCGGCGCGCATAGTCGTTGCCCATCAGCCCGAGGTAGACACCGGTGCGGGTGCCCCGCAACGCGGTCGGGTCGATCCCGGCGTCCTCCAGCGCGTGCCAGGCCAGTTCCAGCAGGATGAGCTGCTGCGGGTCCATCGAGACCGCCTCGGCCGGGGCGACGCCGAAGAAGCCGTTGTCGAACTCGGCGATCCCGTCCAGGAAGCCGCCGTGCCGCACGTAGCTGCGCCCGCCACGGCCCGGCTCCGGGTGGTAGACCTCGTCCAGGTTCCAGCCGCGATCTGCCGGGAACTCGGTGATCGCGTCCCGCCCGGCGGCCAGCAACTCCCACAGCTCGTCCATGGTGGACACCCCGCCGGGAAAGCGGCAGCTCGCGCCGACCAGCACCACCGGGTCGTCCATGTCGTGCGGGCCGGGCCCGGCGACCGGTGTCCGGCCGCCGGGTACCGCGCCGGGGAGCTGCCCGGACAGGTACCCGGCCAGGGCCGTGGGGGTGGGGTGGTCGAACACCGCGGTCGCGGGGAGCCGCACCCCGGTCGCGGCGGTGAGCCGGTTACGCAGCTCCACCCCGGACAGCGAGTCGAAGCCGATGTCGCGGAACGCCCGCGCCGGGTCCACCCGGCGCTCTACGCCGAGCACGGAGCCCACCGTGGCCAGCACGAGATCGAGCACCGACCGCTCGCCACCGGAGACGAACACGGGCGCCGCGGCCACGGCGGCCGGCCGGGCCGCGCTCCGCCGGACGCCGAGCAGCCCGGCCCACACCGGAGCCCGCTCCGGGCCTGCCGCACGCACGTCGGCCAGATCGAAACGGGCGGGCACGGTGCACGCCAGGTCGGTGCCCAGCGCCGCGTCGAACAGTGCGAGCCCGTGTTCGCGGGACATCGGCACGAGCCCGGTTCGCCGCAGCCGGGCCCGGTCGGTGTCGCCCAGCCGCCCGGTCATGCCGGTGTCCTGCGCCCAAAGTCCCCACGCCATCGACGAAGCGGGCAGTCCCCGCGAGCGGCGGTGCTGCGCCAGCCCGTCCAGCCACGCGTTGGCGGCCGCGTAATTCGCCTGCCCCGGCGTGCCGAGGACACCGGCTACGGAGGAGAACAGCACGAACGCGGCCAGGTCGAGGTGTTCGGTCAGTTCGTGCAGGTTGCGCGCACCCTCGACTTTCGGTCGCAGCACCGCGTTGAGCCGTTCGACGGTGAGGGAGCGCACCGTGCCGTCGTCCAGCACCCCGGCGGCGTGGATCACCGCGGTCAGCGGGTGGTGCGCGGGGATCGCCGCCAGCAGCTCGGCGAGGGCGGCCCGGTCGGCGACGTCGCATGCCACGACCGTGATCTCGGCAGTGCCGGTCAGGTCCTCAAGACCGGAGTCGAGCGCCGCCGCGTCGCCCCGCCAACACCAGGTGCCGCACCCCGTGCTCGGTGACCAGGTGCCGGGCCAACTCCCGGCCGAGTACGCCGGTCCCGCCGGTGATCAACACCGTGCCTCCGGCGAGGGCGGGCCGGTCCCCCGTCCGCGTTACCCGAGCCAGCCGCGGCGCGAACGCCTGCCCGCCCCGGATGGCGACCTCCGGCTCACCGGTGCCCAACGCCAGCTCCAGGGCGGAGTCGGCGTCCTCGGGGTCGCCAGGGCGGCCCAGGTCGACCAGCACGAACCGGCCGGGATGTTCGGTGCGTGCCGTGCGGACCAAGCCCCAGACCGCCGCGGCGTCGGGGTCCTGGTCGTCCTCCGGGGCGATCGCGACCGCACCACGGGTCCGCACGATCAGGGGCCCGTCCGTCGCCTTCTCGTCGTCGGTGCCCAAAAACTCGCGGACCCGCGCCAGTGCTTCCTCGGGCCCGGCCACGTCCACGATCGGCGCGTCCACGATCGCCGGGGTGGGCCGCCGCGCAACCGGCACCCAGTCCAGCCGGTGCAGCGCCCGGTCCACGCCCGCCGTCCCCGACCGCACAGGCCCCACGGGCCGGAGCGCGAGCGCGCTGATCGTGGCCACCGCTTCCCCCGCCGCGTCGGCGAGCGCCACGGCGAACGAGTCGTTGCCCTGCGGAGTCAGCCGCACCCGCAATGCTGTGGCCCCGACCGCATGTAGTGCGACCCCGCTCCAGGAGAACGGCAACCTCACCGGCGCGTCCCCCGCATCCAGCAGCAGCGGGTGCAATGCGGCGTCGAGCAGGGCCGGGTGCAGGCCGAACCGCCCGGGATCGACCGGCAGTTCGACCTCGGCCCAACGCTCCGCACCGAGCCGCCAGGCCCGCCGCAACCCCTGGAAGGCCGGCCCGTACTCGTAACCTCGCTCGTCGAGCCGTGCGTATTCGCCGTCGAGGTCGATCTCCTCGGCACCGGCCGGCGGCCACTCCGTCAGGGCCGCGCCGCCGGACCCCGCGGCCCGGAGCGTCCCCGTCGCGTACCGGGTCCACGGCGCGTCCGGCCCGGACCGGGCGTACATCGCCAGCGTGCCCGGACCCGTCTCGCCGATCGCGATCTGCAACTCGGTCTCGCCCCGCTCGGGCAGCACCAGCGGGCTCTCCAGCACCAGCTCGTCCAGCACCGGCAGCCCCGCCTGCTCACCCGCGTGCAGCGCCAGTTCGACGAACGCGGCCCCGGGCAGCAGCACGGTGCCGCGCACCTCGTGCTCGGCCAGCCAGGGGTGCCGGGTGAGAGAGAGCCGACAGGTGGCGACCAGGCCACCGCCGGCGAGCTGGACCACCGAGTCCAGCATCGGATGCCCGGCGACGGGCCCGGAGGCGGCGGTGGGCAGCATCCAGTACCGCTGCCGGCCGAACGGGTAGGTCGGCAGCTCCACACTCCGGGCGTCGTCGAACAGCCCGTTCCAGTGCACGTCCACGCCGTGCACGGCTGCCTCGGCCACCGCCAGCAGGAAGCGGTCGGCACCACCGTCGTCCCGTTTCAGGGTCTCCAGCACCACGCCGCCCCCGTCGTGGTCCTCCTGGTGGTTTTCGAGGATCTGCCGCACGCCGCCGGCGAGCACCGGATGCGGGCTCGACTCCAGGAACGTGGTGTGCCCGGCGGCGACCAGCCCGCGCACCGTCGCCTCGAACTCGACCGTGGCGCGCAGGTTGCGGTACCAGTAGTCCGCGTCCAGCCCGGTGGTGTCCACCGGACCGCCGGTCACGGTCGAGTGGAAGGGAACCTCGGCCGCCATCGGAGTCACCGGCGCCAGCAGTTCGCGCAGCTCCGCACGCAGCAGTTCGACCTGCGCCGAATGCGAGGCGTAGTCCACCGGCAACAGTGTCGCCCGTATGTCCTCGGCGACCAGTGCGGCGGCGAACTGTTCGACCGCCTGGACGGTGCCCGAGACCACCGTCGAGCGCGGCCCGTTGACCGCGGCCACCGAGAGATCCTCGCCCCAGCGGGCCATCGACTCTTCGACCGCCGCTCTCGGCAGCCCCACCGACAGCATCCGGCCCGTACCGGAGAGCGCCCGCAGTGCCCGGCTGCGCAGCGTGACGATCCGCGCCCCGTCGTCCAGGGACAGCGCACCGGCCACGGTCGCGGCCGCGATCTCGCGCTGGGAGTGGCCCACCACCGCGGCCGGCCGCACCCCGTGTGCCCGCCAGAGTCCGGCCAGCGACACCATGACCGCCCACAGCGCGGGCTGCACCACGTCCACCCGCAGCAGCGCGTCCGCGTCGGTGAGCACGTCGCCCAGGTTCCAGTCCACGTACGGCGCCATCGCGTCCTGACAGGCCGCCATGTGCCCGGCGAAGACCGGGCTGGACTCCAGCAGTCCCGTGGCCATCCCGGTCCACTGCGTGCCCTGGCCGGGGAACAACAGCACCGGACTGGTGTCCCGGCAGGGTGACCCGACGACCGTGCCCGGTGCCGAACCGCCCTCGGCGAGCGCGTCCAGTCCGTGCACCAACGAGTCCCGGTCCCGGCCGAGGACGGCGGCCCGGTGCTCGAACCTGGCCCGGCCGGTCGCCAGCGTGAATCCGGCGTCCAGCAGGCCGACCCGGTCCAGGCGGAGCCGCTCGGCCAGCCGGCCGGCCTGCTCCCGCAGTGCCTCCGCCGACCGTGCGGACAGCAGCAGCGGCACCGCGGACGCCGGTCGCGGTGCCGCGGCGGGCGCGGGTTCCGGCGCCTGTTCCAGGATCACATGGGAATTGGTGCCGCTGATGCCGAACGAGGACACCCCGGCCCGGCGCGGGAGTCCGGTCTCCGGCCACGGCGTGTCCTCCGCGAGCGGGGTGACCCTGCCGGACTCCCAGTCCACGTGCGGGCTGGGCTCGGTCAGGTGCAGGATGCGCGGCAGCACGCCGTCGCGCATGGCGTGCACCATCTTCAGGATGCCCGCCACCCCGGCAGCGGCCTGCGTGTGCCCGATGTTCGACTTGACCGACCCCACCAGCAGCGAGCGCGCCCGCTGCGGGCCGTGCACCGCCAGCAGCGCCCGTGCCTCGATCGGGTCGCCGAGCCTGGTGCCCGTGCCGTGCGCCTCCACCGCGTCGACGTCCGCCTCGGACAGTCCGGCGTCGGCCAGTGCCGCCCGCAGCACCCGTTCCTGAGCCGGCCCGCTGGGTGCGGAGAGCCCGTTGGAGGCCCCGTCCGAGTTGACCGCGGTGCCGCGCACCAGCGCGTGCACGGTGTGCCCCTGGCGCAGGGCGTCGGAGAGCCGTTCCAGCACCAGCATTCCGACGCCCTCGGACCAGGCCGTACCGTCCGCCGTCATGGAGAACGGCTTGCACCGGCCGTCCGGGGCGAGGCCCCGCAGTCGCGAGAACTCCACGAACATCTCCGGGGTCGCCATCACCGTCACCCCGCCGGACAGGGCCAGGTCACACTCGCCGAGACGCAGCGACTGCACCGCGAGATGAGTGGTCACCAACGACGAGGAGCAGCCGGTGTCCACCGTGACCGCGGGGCCGGTGAGGCCGAGCACGTAGGCCACTCGGCCGGACACCACGCTGGAGGTGTTCCCGGTGATCAGGTACCCCTCCAGCCCGTCCGGGACGGTGTGCACCCGGGGCGCGTAGTCGTGCATCATCGAGCCGGCGAACACGGCCGTGCGGCTGCCCCGCAGCGAGGTGGGATCGATGGCCGCGTTCTCCAGGGCCTCCCACGCCGTCGTGAGCAGGAGGCGCTGCTGCGGATCGGTGGTCAACGCCTCGCGGGCGGAGAGCCCGAAGAACTCGGCGTCGAAATGGCCGGCGTCGTAGAGGAAGCCGCCGTGCCGGACGTAGGAGGTACCGGGCCGGTCCGGGTCGGGATCGTAGAGGGCCGCCAGGTCCCAGCCCCGGTCGTCCGGTAACTCGCCGATCGCGTCGATCCCGTCCCTGGCCACCTGCCAGAGCCCTTCCGGGTCGGCTATTCCGCCCGGGTAGCGGCACGCCATTCCCACAATCGCAATCGGTTCGCCCGGTATCCGGTGCCCTCCCAGAATAGTTTGGACTTTGTCGGCAACCATGGACGCAAAATCATTCACCGAACTCGCGGCCATCTAACCAAGCGCCGATAAATCGAGGTGCATCAACATGGTTAGCGCCCAGACTCATTCCACACAACACTTCCAACCGACAAAAATCTGGGGCTTTCGCTAGAAACCTCGACCTGTTGTCAAGAATTTCTACCACTACCGTGACGCGTATGTAGATCCCGCCGAATTCCGCTACCCGCCAAAGCGAGACAACCATTCCGTCGCACCGGCCATCCCCAGGCGAGCACTCCCTTTGACCGTCGCCGGGCCAGCCACGGAGAACGGCCAAAACCGCAGGCCGCGAGTTCGACCAGTGGCGCCGCTCGATTACCGGGCAGCAGGACGACTCGCCCCCACCCAGAACTCAAATATCAGATTACACAACAATTCATGGAAATGCACCTGAACTAGCAGGCCGCCCCACGAATTGCCATCACCGCAAGCTCTTTGTCCAGAAAACGCGGCGCGGTCCATACCCCTGCCCAAATGTGACCGGCACGAAAAGAACTGCCTCTCCCACAACTCGGTAAACGCATGGCTGACGGCCGGCGCTTTTTGTCTCCGTCACCAAGTGACCGGGAGTGCCGATACCGAGAACGCGGAGCCGTTGACGTAGCGCAGTTCGTCGCGTGGCGTGGCCAGGCGGAGAGTGGGGATGCGCCGGAACAGAGTGTCGAGGACGATGCGCAGCTCCAGCCGGGCCAGATTCTTGCCGAGGCACTGGTGCGGTCCCCAGCCGAAAGCCAGGTGCCTGCGATTGTCCCTGGTGACATCGAACGTGTCCGGGTCGGCGAAGGCCGCGGGGTCGCGGTTGGCGGCGGCGGACAGGGCGGCGACGCCCTCACCCGTCCGTACCAGAGTGCCGCCGATCTCGACGTCCGCCGTTGCGCGGCGAATCAGGGACAGCTCGGCGACGGAGAAGAACCTCAGCAGTTCCTCCACCGCCGCCGGCGTCAGGCCCGGGTCGGCGGTGAGGAGGGCGAGCTGGTCGGGGTGTTCGAGGAGAGCCAGGACCCCGAGTGCGGTCATCGTGGCGGTGGTCTCCAGGCCCGCGACGACCAGGAGTATGCACAGTTCGACCATGGCCCAGCGGCTCTCGCCACCGCTGAAGAGCTGGTGGCCCGCCAGCCTGCCCAGCAGGTCCTCGGGCCGCTCGGTCATCTTGGTGGCGCACAGCGCGTCGAAATACGCGATCAGAGAGCGGAAGGACTCGGCGCGATCCGCATCAGCGGAGTCGTGGGCCGTCAGCACCGTGGTGTTGGTGGTGAACTCCTGCCGGTCACTGGTCGGGATGCCGAGCAGCTCACACAGCACCAGACCGGACATCGGCACGGCCAGCGCGGACACCAGGTCGGCGGCGGGCTCGGCGCCGGCCAGTGCATCGTCGAGCAGACCGTCGACGATGCACTGGACCTTGGGGCGCAGTTCTCGCATGCGGTGGATGGCGAACTCGCCGGCGACCGCACGACGAGCGGGGCCGTGCTCGGGTGGGTCCATCTCGATCAGCGAGGGCCTGAAGCCGGGGAACACGGTCTCGCCGACGCGCATCCACGGGAAGTCCGGGTGCGAGCGGTCGGAGCTGAACCGGGCGTCGCCGAGCACAGCGCGGACGCTCGTCGTACCGCCCTCCGGTCGCCGGGTGCGTCAGCCGGTGGTCGGGCGGGCCGGCGCGGTCTCGACGGCGCTGCTCGACCGGGGTGCGCGCGGCCGTCAATCGGGCAGTCGGCGACGCCGGAAGCGGTGAACCTGCCGAAAATGGAAGGGTGTTGGAGGTCGCGGAGCTGACCGAGGCCGTGCTCGCCGACGCGGTGGTGGAGCGGGCAGCCGCGCTGGCGCTCGTGTACGACGACGAGACGAACAGCCGTGCCGCTCTCACCGCCCGTCGGCTCAATCCCCGGTTGCGGCTCGTCCTCAGGCTCGACAACCGGCGGTTGGGGCAGCACGTCGAGGAAATCCTGGACCAGGCCGCCGCGTTGACGACCGGTGGTGGGGCCGGGGGAGGTGGCCGGTCCGGGGCTGGCCACGCTGGCGCTGCTGTCGGCGACCAGCAGTGATCCGGCCGGGGCGGACGGGGCCGCGAGCAGTGCGGAGCAGGGGCCCCAGCTGCCGCCCGATGAGCCGGCGGTCCGGGCCGCCACCGGGCGCGGAACCGTCGTCCTGGAGCGGGTGTCGTACTCCGGGCCCGCATCGCCCGCCGGGGCCGGTGGAATACCGCCGGTCGCCTCCCTGGTCTCGCGCCGGCTGCGCTGGTCGCTCGCGGGCCTGGTGGGGTGCGTAGTCATGCTCGCGATCGCGTTGTCGGTAGTGGACGGGACGCATCCGCTGCGGGCCTTCCATCTGACGCTGTTCGGCCTCTTCGCCGCCGACGACTCCGCGATCGGGGCGTCGACCGGGCGGCAGATCCTGCAACTGCTGTCCGGCCTGGTCGGGTTGTTGCTGCTGACGTGGCCGGTCAGGAGCGGTGCGGTGCCGCTTGCAAGCGCCGCTCGATCTTGCGGCGTGGCTCGAACGAGCCCGGTCGGGGGTGTTCGCAAGGGCGGCGGCTGGTAGCGGCAGCGTCGGCGCGCGATCGCGCGTCAGGTCAAAAGATGGCAACGGTTTTCATCTTTGGTTGATGTGAAAATCATTTCTATCTAGCGTGGGGTGTGTCGCTATGTGGCTGGATCGCGCCGCTCCGCGTCCGGCATTGCCCGAAGGAGTCCTGCATGTCCCGCTTCCTTGTCCCCGCCCCACGTTCCGTCCGACGAACCGTGCGCATCGCGCTCGGTGCCGCGGCGGCAGTCGTGACCGCCGCCACGGCCACGGCCTGCTCGACCTCGTCGGCGAAGACCGCCGATGCCGGCAATGCCGCCTCCGCCGGTGGTGGCTCGGGCAAGACGATCCAGGTGGTGGCGGGGGAGAACTTCTGGGGCAGCATCGCCACCCAGCTCGGTGGCAGCCATGTGAAGGTGACCAGCATCATCACCAATCCCGCCACCGACCCGCACGACTACGAGCCGACCGCCGCCGACGCCCGCACCGTGGCCGGTGCCCAGTACGCGATCGTCAACGGCATCGGCTACGACGCCTGGGCCGACAAGCTGCTCGCCTCCAATCCCGGCAGCGGCCGCACGGAGCTGAAGGTCGGCGACCTGGTCGGGATCAAGCCAGGGGGCAACCCGCACCGCTGGTACTCCCCGGCCGACGTCCACAAGGTGATCGGGAAGATCACCGCGGACTACAAGAAGATCGACCCGGCCGACGCCGCCTACTTCGACCAGCAGAAGACGACTTTCGAGACCAAGACGCTCGCCGGCTACAACAAGCTGATAGCCGACATCAAGGCGAAGTACGCGGGTACCCCGATCGGCGCTTCCGAGTCGATCGTCACGCCGCTGTCGGACGGCCTGGGGCTGAAGATGCTCACCCCCGAGACGTTCCTGGACGCGATGAGCGAGGGCTCCGACCCCACGGCCAAGGACAAGGCCGCCATCGACCAGCAGATCAAGAACAAGCAGATCAAGATCTACGTCTACAACTCCCAGAACTCCACCCCGGACGTACAGGCGCAGGTCAAGGAGGCCAAGGCGCAGGGCATCCCGGTCGCCACCGTCACCGAGACCCTCGCCCCTGCCGGGGCTACGTTCCAGCAGTGGCAGACGAGCCAGCTCCAGGGCATCGAGCAGGCCCTGGCCAAGGCGACCGGGAAGTGAACTGACGCCATGAACCCGATAGCGAAGGTCCGCGAAGCCGTGGCCCACAGCGGCCAACCGGTCCCCGCGCCCCGAACCGAAGACCACGACACGGCCGCAGAAGTTGGAAGCGGTCCGGTGGTCGCCCTGCGCGACGCCGCCGTGCGTGTCGGAGGCCGCACCCTGTGGGCGGGCGTGGACCTTCGCATCGGGCCCGGCGAGTTCACCGCCGTCCTCGGCCCCAACGGGGTCGGCAAGTCCACCATGATCAAGGTCCTGCTCGGCGCGCTGCCTCCCGCAGGCGGCGAGGTCCGGGTCCTCGGCGCTCGTCCGGGGCAGGCCAACGACCGTATCGGCTACCTGCCGCAGCGCCGCAGCTTCGACGCCTCGATGCGCATCCGCGGCCTCGATGTCGTCCGCATGGGCCTGGACGGTGACCGCTGGGGCGTGCCCCTGCCGTTCCCGACCGCCCGCCGCCGGGCCGAGCGTGAACGCGTCGCCGAGGTCATCGAGTTGGTCGGCGCGTCAGGGTATGCGCACCGGCCGATCGGGCAGTGTTCCGGTGGTGAGCAGCAGCGGCTGCTGATCGCGCAGGCGCTGGTCCGCCGCCCCGAACTGCTGCTGCTGGACGAGCCGTTGGACAGTCTGGATCTGCCCAACCAGAGTGCGGTGGCCGCGCTGATCGGCCGGATCTGTCATCAGGAGGGGGTGGCGGTGGTGATGGTCGCCCACGACGTGAACCCGATACTCCACCACCTCGACCGGGTCGTGTACCTGGCCGAGGGCGGCGCAGCCGCCGGCACCCCGCAGGAGATCATCACCTCCGGGACGCTGACGCGGCTCTACGGGACCCCGGTCGAGGTGCTGCGGACCTCCGACGGGCGGTTGGTCGTGGTCGGCCAGCCGGAGGCGCCCGCCGTGCACACCGACCGGCACGGGCCCCCGGGAGGCGGCCATGCTGCTGGCTGACACCGCCGTACCTGCCTGGTCCTGGAACCTCATCGGCGACTTCCAGCAGATGTGGGCGTACCCGTTCATGGTCAACGCCTTCCGCGCGGGGGCGATCACCGCCGTGGTGTCGGCCGTGGTGGGGTGGTTCGTGGTGCTGCGGCGGCAGACGTTCGCCGCGCACACCGTCTCAACGGTCGCCTTCCCCGGCGCGGCCGGGGCGGTTCTGCTGGGGGTCAGCGCGGTCTACGGGTACTTCGCGCTGTGCGTGGCCGCCGCCCTGGTCATCGCGGCCCTGCGAGGCAGCGGAGACCATGAGGAATCCGCGCTCACCGGAACCGTCCAAGCCTTTCTCCTCGCCTCCGGCTTCCTCTTCATCGCCCTGTACAAGGGGCTGTTGGAGGGGCCGCAGACCATTCTGTTCGGTACGTTCCTCGGCATCACCTCGACGCAGGTGACCGTGTTGGCGGGTGTGGGCATCGGGGTGCTCGCGGTGCTGGCGCTCATCGGGCGCCCGTTGCTCTTCGCGTCCATCGACCCTCAGGTCGCCGCCGGACGGGGAGTCCCGGTCCGCGCTCTTTCCGTGCTCTTTCTTGTTCTGCTCGGCGCGGCGACCGCCGAGGCCAGTCAGATCACGGGGACCCTGCTCGTCTTCGCCCTGATGGTCATCCCCGCCGCCACCGCCCAGACCCTCACGGCCCGTCCGGGCCTGAGCCTTGCGCTGGCCGTGTTGCTGGCGTTCGCGGCCACCTGGCTCGGGCTGACCGCCGCCTACTACTCGCCGTACCCGCTGGGCTTCTTCGTGACGTCGTTCGCCTTCGCCGGATACGTCGTCGCCCGGGGCGTGCACGCGCTGCACACGATCCGCGGCCGGATCAAGCCGTCCCTGCCGGCCAAGGAGGTTGCGGCATGACTGATCTGCTGGCCGCATCGCCGCTCGCCCAGCCCTTCTTCCAGCACGCTCTGCTTGCGGGGACCGCCATCGCCGCGGCCTGCGGGCTCGTCGGTTGCTTCCTCGTCCTGCGCGCGCAGGTCTTCACCGGCGACGCGCTCAGCCACGTCGCCTTCACCGGCGCCATGGCCGCCCTCGCCTTCGGCTACGACCTGCGCCTCGGGCTGTTCGCCGCCACCATCGCCGTGGCGCTGCTCTTCGGCACCCTCGGCCGCAAAGCGCGGCCCGATGACGTCGTCATAGGGAGCGTCTTCTCCTGGATCCTGGGCCTGGGAGCCTTCTTCATCACCCTCTATACGACCTCCCGTAGCACCGCCAACGGCACCGCCGGGATCAGCGTGCTGTTCGGCTCGATCTTCGGCATCTCCGCCGGCAGGGCGACCGTGGCGGCTCTGGTAGCCGTCGGCGTCTGCCTGCTGGTACTGCTCATCGCCCGCCCCCTGCTGTTCGCCACCCTCGACGAAGCCGTGGCCGCCGCCCGCGGCGTGCCGGTCCGCCTGCTCGGATACGGCTTCCTCGCCCTGGCCGGCGTCAGCACCGCCGAGGCCACCCAAGCGGTCGGCTCCCTGCTGCTGCTCGGCCTGCTGGCCGCCCCCGCCGGCGCCGCGATCCGGCTCACCGACCGCCCCTACCGGGCCCTCGCCCTCTCCGCCGCACTGGCGGTGCTGGAGATGTGGGCGGGGCTCTTCGCCTCCTACGCGGTCCCCACGATGCCACCGAGCTTCGCCATCATGGCCGCCGCCACCACCGGCTACGCCGCCACCTTCCTGATACGGCGGCCCGCCACCCGTACCCCCACCCCAGCCCCTGCGAGGGCATGAACGAAAGCACGGTGATGGCAAGCAACCGACCGCACACCGCCGCGCCGACGCAGGAAGTGGCGCTGATCGGCCGCCTCACCCAGCAGCGCGCCATCGTGCTGGAGGCCCTCAAGGCGGTGGAAGGCTTCGTCGGCGCCCAGGCCCTGCACAACCGGCTGACCGGCGACGGAACGCCGGTCGGCCTGACCACGGTCTACCGCACCCTGACCGCCTTCGCCGAAGCCGGCCGCGCCGATGTCGTCCGCGACAGCAACGGCGAACGCCTCTTCCGCTACCGTCCCGGCCCCGACCACCGCCACTACCTGATCTGCACCGCATGCGGCCTCAGCCTCCCGGTCGACTCGGAACCCGTCGAGACCTGGGCCGAGAAGATCGCCCGCACCTCCGGCTTCGCGAACGTCCGGCACACCGTCGAGCTCACCGGCCTCTGCCCGGACTGCAACCAGGAGCAGGCGCGCGTGCGATGACGACGCGGGCTCGGGCGGTCAGCGGTGGACCATTGGAAGGCGGTCAGCGGTGGGCCGTAAGAAGTGGGCCAGCAGACCGTAAGAGCTCGCGCAGATAGGCGCGGGGGTACCCGTGACAGCACGGCAGGCACAGGTCAGCCGCTCTGAGCGATGGCGCGCAGGGCGTCGAAGGTCTCCTGTTCGTCTTGCTGGTCCCCGTAGTCGCTGAGTTTCACCACGACGGTCCTGCTTACGGGGTCGACGTAGATGTACTGCCCGTACACGCCGAGGGCGGAGTAGTCCTTGCCATTGCCGCCGGGGGGATGCCACCACTGCGCGGAGTAGCCCCAGCCGTCGACCTTGTGGGGTGCTGGGGTGGCGATGCGCTTGATCCATGCCATGGGGATGATCTGTTTGCCCTGGGCGCGGCCGTTGTTGAGGACGAGTTGGCCGAGCTTGGCGTAGTCGCGGGGGGTGGCGTTGATGCAGCAGTACGCCTTCTCGTGGCCGTTGTCATGGTCGAGGTTCCAGGTGGCGCTGTCCTGTGCTCCCATCGGTGCCCAGATGTTGTCCGCCAGGAGGTCGGCCAGCGGCCGTCCTTGGACCTTGGCCAGGACCTGGCCGAGGAGTTCGGTGTCGATGCTGCGGTAGGCGCCTTGGCTGCCCGGCGGGAACTGCAGGTCGCGATGGTCCTGCGCGAAGGCGGGCAGGTCCCGGGTGAGGTACATCCGGGCGGTGCCGGTCAGCGGGTAGTACTCGTTGTAGTTCTCCGGGACGTCCACACCCGAGGTCATGTCCAGCAGGTCGCGCACCATGATGGCGTCGTAGGCCCCGCCGGTCTTCAGCTGGGGCAGGATGTCGACCAGCCGGTCGTTTTCCCGGAGTCTGCCCTGTTCGATGGCTTGCCCGGCGAGGAGGGACACGACCGACTTGGCAGCCGACCAGGAGGACAGACGGGTGGTGGGGCCCACCCCGTCGCGGTACCACTCGTGAGTCAGCCGGCCATCCCGGAGGACGAGCAAGGCATTGGTGTGGGTGGTCGTCAGGAACTGCTCGACCGGCACCCGCTCGCCCTTCCATGGCACGGTCGCAGGAAGCGACTCGTCGTGGACGGGCAGAGGTGCCGGCGTGGCGGAGGCGGGGACTGTGCGGGTGTCGAACAGGTCGCCCTGCCGCGAGGGCTCGGTGGTCAGCAGTTGGACCAGCCTGGGTGGGGAGGGGATGTCCAGCAGCGCGGTGGCCGTGTAGGAGCCGGCCACCAGCACGCCAAGCGCCACCGGCAGCGCGATGAGGGTGCGCCGTAGTACGCGCCGTGTCCGCGGCTTTGCACAACGCGAGGCGGCCACGGTGCGGTCGGTCGGCTCCACGGCCCGAGTGGTGGGACCGGCAGCGGAAGCGGACCGGGAGCTGGCTGCCGGTTCGGGACCACTGTCCTGGGGGGCTTTCTGGTCCGTGTCGACAGCCTCGTCGGCGGCTTCCGCAGCAGGGCGATGGTCAGACATCGGCGCCGTCCTTGGGAGTGGTGCGGGCGGTTGCGTCGACGGCCAGCCAGAACGCCTCCATCAGCGTCTGGAAGACGGCCTCGTCGTCCTGCGCGGCCAGGTGGGGCAGGTGCGTGGTGATGGCCGGATAGCGCTCGGGGGAGAGGGTGGCGTACGCCCCGGCCCAGGCATGCTCGTCGGCGGCGCGCACCTCCTGCGGGAGCGCGGCATACCCGGCACGCATACCCGCATACGCCAGCACGGTATCGGCGAGCATCCGTTGGTACCGGGCCACACTGCCCGCGTCCAGACCGATCTCCTCCAGCGCCGCGAGCATCGTCTCCATCGCGGCGAACTCGCCCGGGCCGCGGGTGGTCCGGCACGCGACGGCCGCACCGACGTACGGGTGGGCCTCAAAGACCTCCACCAGGGAGCGGGCCAGCTCCTGCAGCGCCTCCCGCGGCCCCAGGCCGTCGGGCACACGCTCCACGGCCATTGCCAGCAGCCGGTCACCCACCGCCAGCAGCAGCGCGTCGCGGTCCGCGAAATGCCGCCAGACCGCCGACCGATCCACGCCCAGTTCCTCCCCCAGAGCCCGTCCGGTCAGCCCGTCCGGCTCCGCCCGCGCCGCGATCCGCACGGCCGCCTCCACGATCAGCTCCGGCGACAACCGCACCGCCCGGCCCTTGCCCACAGCCATGTCCATCCCCCACTCTCGAAATCATCAGCGTTGTCATCAATGATGACAACGCTGGGGTGGGTGGTCAACTCTGGAGTGCGACCACGATGCGGCGACGTTCGGGAAGGGCCTATCAGTCGGACGCCGGCAGTCGAGGCGATCGCTGCCGCCAGCCCAGCGCGACGCTCTGCGATCACCAGGGAGACCTGTGCCCGTTCTTCCGCCATGGCTGACCGAACCGCTGTGGGACCAGTTCTCGGCGCTGCTGCCCCAGCGGCCGCTCCACCACCCGGACCATCCTCTGCGCTGCCACCGTCCGCGCATCAGCGACCCGATCGTGTTCGACAAGCTTTTTGCAGTTGCTGCGGTTCGGCTGCCCCTACGAGGCGATCGCTGACACGACCTGCTCGGCCAGCACCATCCGCAGCCGTCGCGATGAGTGGATCCGCCTGGGCATCTTCAGCCAGTTGAAGCAGATCGCGCTCGACTCCTACGACCGCATCGTCGGCCTGATGCTGGATCAGATCGCCATCGATGGCTCCCTCACCAAGGCCCCCGGCGGCGGCGAGGTCGCCGGGCGTTCCCCGGCCGACGGGGGAAAACAGGGCCTGAAACGCTCCGGCATGACAGACGGCTACGGAACCGCTCGACCGTGTTCTGGCCGGGGCGAACTGTCACTACTCTCCGCTGTTGGCCCCGCCCCTGGACCGCCTCGCGGAACTCGGACCGCTGCCCGACGACATCACGGTGCACCTGAACGCTGGGTACGACTCGAACAAGACCCGCGCCCTGCTCGACGAACGCGGGCTGCACGCTCGGATAGCGCACAAGGGCGAGAAAGCACCGATCCAGTCAAGCCGGCGGTGGCACGTCGAGCGCTCCCACGCCTGGCAGAACGCCTTCCACCGTCTTTCGCGGTGCTGCGAACGCCGCGCCGTCGTGATCGATGCCTTCTTCGACCTTGCGGACACGATCATCACCGTCCGCAGCCTGATCCGACGATCCTGGACCATCCACCGCTGGGACAACCGCCCGAGGCGATGCCAGTAAGCCCACGCCTATCCGCGCGAGTTCTAAGCGGAGCCCTTCACGAAAAGCGGGGTGTAACCCGTCGCGAGCGGCACCGGCTCGCTGCTGCTGTGCAGCAACCGCCCGCGCGGTAGCCGTAGGAGCTGCTGTCCGGCGTTCCTGAGCCGCCACTGCCTTTTGCGGTAGGTCATCGCCGTGCCGTCGGCTCACCCGCAGGTCGCCGAAGTGCGCCCCACCAGTGTGCGCCGTCCGGTTCGGGACCCCTCCCCACGGTATGCCCTTAGAAAGGCCGTGGAACGGACCGAGCGTGGAGGGCTGAGGAATGGGGACGGGTGCGTATCGAACGGGCACGGCCATGGTGGCACTGGACATGGTGGCGGTTGTCTCGGGTTGTGGGTCGGTGAAAGGGGATGAAGGCGTCGGTTCGGTGGAGGGAGCCAAGTCGCCGTCCTCGTCTGCCGTTTCTTCGCCGGGTGGTACCTCGTCCGCAGTGTCCTCCTCACCCTCCGCCTCCCCGTCTTCCTCACCCGCTGCCGGCTCGCCCTCAGCTGACGTCGACGCCTGCTTCGACGGGCGTTGTGAGCTCCTGGTGACGAAGCCGACGCGCATTCCCATCGACAGCCGGTTTGGTGTCGGCTCGCTTGAGGTCACACGCATCACGGTGCGCTCGGTGGTCGTAGAAGCCTCGGGCAACGGCGTGTTCCTGTCCTCATCGGTCAGTGAGGGCGGGACCGGCAGCCTGAACGGGCTGACCTTCCGGGTGAAGGAACTGGGCGATGACAAGGCCGTGCTCGACTTCTTTCCGAAGGCATGAAGGCACAGATGCCTACTGCTGTCCGAGTTGGGCGTCGGCTGAGGTCCCCAACTGCGTGGCCAAGCTGCACAGTCGGGCCGCGGACGGGTCGCCACCCACCGTCAGGTCGACCTCAGTATCGCCGTCCCGGTTGGTGAAGGAGCGGTGGACCACGCTGATCATGCTGGTGTCGTCGCCGTCCGCGTCCGGCTCGACGACGGCGGTGTGTTCGCCGCCGCGGGCGTGCGCGGGGACTTCGAAGTCGTCCAAGGCGGTTGTGAGGGCGGTTGCTGGCACGGTGGTCGAGGTGGGCGAGACGGTTGATGCCGTGCCGGGTCAGGATGCGGTGCACGGTCGAGGTGGGTAGACCCAGGATCGGGCCGATGCGGGCTGGGCCGAGCTTGTGGGTCTGGCGCGGCCGGCACACCTGTGTCTCTGTCTGTGCCGGAGTCCGGTGCGGTGTCGTGCGTGGACGGCTGGACCGGTCGTGCAGACCTGCCTCGCCCTCGGTCCGCCAGCGGCGGACCCACTTGTGGGCCGTGGCTCGGGAGACGTCCATCTCAGCTGCGACATGCGCGATCGGACGGCCTGAGCAGCCACGTTCGATCAGGATTCGTCTGCCGTGAACGGTCAGCCGGGCATTACGGTGGGACATGAAGACCTCCGTGCGGTGAAGACTCGACACCTCCACCACACCGGAGGTCTTCGCCATGATCAAGATCCACAAGTGTCAACAACGCTCGTGATCGATACACCTAGGATCTGCCGAGCCTCACCACATCTCCCGCTCTGTCACCCGCGAGAACGTCGATACGGACGCCGCTGTCCGGGTCCGTGAAGGTCTGGCCGGGCGTGTACGCCGCCAGGTCGAGGCCGGTGCAGTCGGCATGCGGCTTCGCCGACGGGTGGCCGTTCATGACCCGGACCGGTCCCTCGCCGGTCCGGGTCGCGGAGTTGACCTGGTAAATGAGGACGCCGCCCGAGCATGCGTCCCGGTCGTTGCCCTCAGCCCTGCGGGACTCCGCGACGTACGCCGTCGTCTCACCGGTGCGCAATACGGCGATCTTGGTGCCGTCGCGCCGTTCCACCGGGGTCAGGCGCACGGTGCGTCGGCCGGGTGCGGCCAGGCAGGCTACCTGGGCATCACGGGTCCAGCCGAGCTTCCAGGAGTGCCAGCCCAGGTACTGAGGTGCGGGGCCGGCGATGTTGCCCATGACGTCCCAGCCGCCGACGTACTGGTGGGTGGCACTGGTGAAGGAGTACAGGTCGGGCAGGCCGAAGGTGTGGCCGGTCTCGTGGTCGGCGACCTTGGGGCCCCAGCGCCAGAGATCCTGGCCGAAGGTCACGGCCCACTTGATGCGGGTGCCGTCGGCCGTCACCCCGGACGTGGTGGGGTCGTAGAGGTAGGTCGGGGAGAAGGAGATCGCGGAGGCCGCCTTGGTGGGGACGACGTAGACCATGTCGTAGCGAGAGAAGTCCGCGTACGGGTCGGCGGCGGTGATCGCGTCGCGTACGTACTTCTCGTGGGCCTCGAAAGTGAGGCCGCGCCGGAAGCCGTACGAGTCCGCAGTCGCCGGCATGCGGATCCAGCGGTGCAGTGAGGTGAGGGCGAGATGCGTGCGCCCGTAGCTGGCCGTGCGCATCCAGTCGGCGGCGGGGGCGAGTTGAGCCGCGTACTCCTTTGTGGGGCCGGTGGCCTTGGCGTCGGGGAAGTCCACGAACAACGTGAGGACACGCCTGGTTCCGGTGGCGCGCTGGAACTGGGTGTTGTCCGTGTTGTGGCCTTCGTCGGTCCAGCCGGTCCTACCGGGCAGTGCGCAGTCGGTGGCGGGCGAGTGGGGACGCTGGGATGGAGGCGGCGCGGCCGCGTTCGCCGTCGTGAGGGTGGCGAGGCAGGAGGTGAGGGCGAGGGCCGCGGTAAAGGCGCGCAGATGCCTGGGCAGGGGAGGCATGTCACTCCTGTCGGGAGGGAGGAGGGGCGGCGAGAGACGAGCGGACTACGCGCGGCCGGCGGCCAGGTCCATCAGGCGGGCAAGGACGCGGCCGTTCGAGGCGGTGGCGCCGTCGTGCTCCCACTCATTGGTGACCCAGGCGCGGGTGGCACCGACTTCACACGCTGTGCGCAGGGAGAGTCCTGCGTCGACGTACATGTCGTCGTGGTAGACGATCGCGGCCAGGGGGACCTGGTTGGCGGCGAGGCGTTGGGGGTCGTAGAGCGGGGGCCAGTCGGTGCGCTGGGCGAGGAGGTCCGCGGCGTCCGCGAAGGGGCGCAGACCCTTGATCTCGCGGAACATCCAAGGGTAGATCATTTCGCCGGTGAGGAGGAGGGGGTCGGTGTCCTCGGTGAACTCGGGGAAGTCGGTCAGCGACCGGCCAGCGGCCCAGGCGGTCGGGCCGGCCCCCTGCCCGTACAGCGTCTCTTGCATGATGGCGAACAGCGGGTTGTCGGTGAAGCCGGTCAGGGACTCGATCTGGTGGAGAAAGGTGTCGGTCAACTCGCCGTCCGCGTCCAGGGATTCGTCGAGCAGCCAGTGGATGCGCTCGAAGCCGTCGCCCATGCCGAGGGCGAGGCCGAGGGTGCGCAGACGACGGGTGGTGAGGCGGTCGCCGCCGGGCAGCCGGATGTCCCCGGACGCGAGGTGATCGGCGATCTTGCGGAGGCGAGGGGCGTCGTCGGGGTAGCGGGCGTAGAAGTCGAGGACCCGGTCCCGTACGCGCGGATAGGTACGGGCGTACACGTCGTCGGCAGTCGCGGTGAGTCCGGGCAGGCCGCCGGTGACGTAGCAGGCCCGCAGGCCGTCGGGGGCCCGAGAGAGGTAGGTGAGAGTGATGAAGCCCCCGTAGCTCTGGCCGAGCGTCTCCCAGGGTTCCTCGCCGCATAGTTGACTGCGTATCAGCTCCGCATCGGCCACGATCGCGTCGGCGCGGAAGTGGGTCAGATGAGCGGCCAGTTCGGACGGGGAGGTGAATCGGGAGGCCGTGCGGGCGGTGACCGGAGTGGAGCGGCCGGTGCCGCGCTGGTCGAGGAGCAGCACCCGGTGGGTCTTCAGCGCATGGGGCAACCATCCCGGCGAACCCGCCGAAGGGCGGGGCGCCTTGCCGCCGGGGCCGCCCTGCAAGTAGAGCAGCCAGGGCAGTTGGTCGTTGATGCGAGCCGGGTCGACGACCTCGCGCGCGAACACCTGGAGGGGCGGACCGTCCGGAAGGGAGTGGTCCAGGGGGACGGTGAAGACGTGGTCGGTGGTGGCGTAGGCGGGGTTCATGGGGCCCTTTCACGGCGAGGCACGGCGAGCGAAGGGTGGCGGGTGAAGCACCGGTGAGGTGTGACATTGCATCTGAGTGCATACCTCAGCGTGCATCGGCCGTCCGCTTCCGAGGAGCCCTTGCTTGGGCATAGCACGGCGTTATGAGAGCCCGCCCCGCCTCAGAAGCTCATTGCCTCAGGAGGACCGCTTCCCGGTACGCCGCGCCGCTCCCTTGGTTTCGGCCGGGGAGGAGCCACCGCCGCCCGCCCACAGGGAGCGGACGTGGCCCAGGTGCCTGGCCATGCACTTCTCGGCCTTCTTCACGTCGCCCGCGAGCACCAGGTCGAGGAGCTCCAGGTGCTCCTCGGCCGAGGGAATCAGCTCACCGCGCTCGTCGAGGGCGGTGAGCCCGTACAGGCGGGACCGCTTGCGCAGGTCGCCGACGGTCTCGACGAGGCGGTCGTTGCCGGACAGCGCGAGGAGCGAGAGGTGGAACTGCCGGTCGGCCTCCAGATAACCGATGAGGTCGTGGTCACGGGCGGCCCGCACGATCCCCTCGGCGACCGGGCGCAGCGCCTCCAGCTCCTCGTGGGGGGCGGTGCGGGCGACCTGGGCGACCGTGGGGATCTCGATGAGCGCGCGGATCTCGGTGTACTGGTCGAGGTCGCGCTCGGTGACCTCGGTGACCCGGAAGCCCTTGTTGCGGACGGGCTCGACGAGGCCCTCGCGGGCCAGGTCGAGCATCGCCTCGCGCACGGGGGTGGCGGAGATCCCGAAGTCCTCGGCGAGGACCGGCGCCGAGTACACCACGCCCGGACGCAGTTCGCCGGAGACCAGGGCGGCCCGCAGGGCGTGGCTCACCTGGTCGCGCAGCCGCTCCCGGCCGACGTTGAGGTCGCGGTGCTTCAGGTGCCCCATGGCGCTCGTGGTCCCTTCGGTCTGGTACGGACCACCAACGTACGATGTCACGTTGCCCCGGAGGGCGACAGGGTATGGGTCCGGGTGGAGTTGTAGAACTCCAGCGCCGCCCGGCCCTGTTCACGCGGCCCGTGGCTGGACGCCTTGGTGCCGCCGAACGGCAGGTGGAAGTCGACACCGGTGGACGGTGCGTTGAACCGGATCATTCCGGTGTCGAGCCGGTCGAGTCCGCACAGCGCCGCGTCCAGATCGGCGGTGTGAACCGAGGTGACCAGGCCGTACGGCACGGAGTTGGTGATGCGTACGGCATGGGCGAGGTCGTCGGCGGGCAGCAGGACGGCGAGGGGGCCGATCTCTTCGCGCAGCAGGCGGTGCCCCGGGGGGACCTCGACCAGGGTCGGGGCCGGGTACCAGCCGGGTCCGCCGGGCACTGTTCCGCCGGCCGCCGGGCTCAGGCCCCGCCAGGCGTCGCTGACCTGATCGCGGGCCGCTTCGTCGATGAGCGGCCCGGTGAGCGGGGAACGCGGCGGGTGCGTGGGCCCGCCGCGCCGCCCGACGATGTCCATCGACAGCTTGATGGCCTGGACGAACTCCGTCTTGGAGTCCCAGCGCAGCAAAGAGTGCAAGGGACTTGTAGAGCGGACGGGCTGTGGTCAGGTCGCCGGCGACAGCGGCCTGGTACAGGGTCGCGCAGGGGCGGGGGAGGCGTTGGGGTATCCGGCGATCCAGCCGACGGCACCGGCGACGGCGAGTTCGAGCAGGACGTCGTCGGCGCCGATCAGCAGATCGAACTCCGGGGCTCGGTCGGCGATCTCGTAGGCCCTGCGGACGTCGCCGGTGAACTCCTTCACGGCGACGATGCTGCCGTCCTGGTGGAGCCGGGCCAGCGTGCCGGGGGCGAGGTCGACCTTGGTGTCGATGGGGTTGTTGTACGCGACGACCGGCACCCCGGCGCGGGCGACCTCGGAGTAGTGGGCGCGCACGCCCGACTCGCCGGCCCGGTAGGCGGCGGCCGATGAGTTCTCCCATCCACTCCTCGATCGCGTCCGGCGTACGCGGCAGCGCACCCGACATCAGCCGTGCGCCCTCCGCCGTGACGATCGGGTCGTCCTCGATACGCACACCGATGCCGCGCAGCTCGGCCGGGAGCGACTCGTCGTAGGGCTGGAGGTAGGGACCGGGCTCGACCGTGAGCACCTGCCCCTCTTCCAACACCCCGTCGAGATACGCCGACGCGCGCCCGGGCACAGTCATGGACGTCCAGGCCGAGCATGTGCCCGCGGCTGCACAGGGTGTAGCGGCGATGGGGGTCGCCGTCGGCGCTCTTCAGTACACCCCAGCCGGCGAGCCCTTCGGTGATCACCCGCACGCAGCAGATGACCGAGGTCCAGGGGGGCCGTCGTTGCGGATCCAGTGGAGCACGCAGGCGTGAGCCTCGGAGGCGGTGATCGTCTAGCGGTGGTCGCAGTTGTTGGAGCGGACCGCGAGCCCGCCCGCGGGGATGATCAGCCGCTCGCCCGGAAAGCGGGCGGAGAGGCGGGCACGGCGGGCCGGGGTCAGCTCGGCGGCCGGGATCCGGATGTCACCGGGCGGTGGCGCCGCGGCTCAGCGACCGGACACGAATGCGGCAAGTTCCACCGAGACCGGGAGGTCATGACTTGCCGTACGGATTCCGGAAGTTGCGGTGGTTCCGGCGTCCATGGAGTAGTCCATGGCAGCAGCCCCTCGGGCACGGGTGGGTAACGAAGACACCGACGCCTTGTCAGTGCAATTTCACATTACTATGTTATTGGCCACATCCCAGCTCGCTGCCCTCTCCTTCCTCTCAGCCGTCCGACTGCTTCGGGAGTGACCACCCATGGACAAGCGCACCTCTACCGCCCTGGCCACCGCATTGTCGGCCGCCCTCGCCCTCGGCGCGGCCGGCTGCTCCGGCGGGCAGCACGCGGACGACGCCGGCGGCCGCCAGAACCCCGCAACGGCCAACAACGGCCGGGTGGTTGGCGGGACACCGCAGAAGGGCGGCACCCTCACCGTCCTGTCCGACGAGGACTTCACCCATCTCGACCCGGCCCGTAACTGGGTGGTGAACAGCATGGATTTCGGGACCCGGCTGCTCTACCGCACCCTGGTGTCGTACAAGGCGGCACCAGGAACCGCCGGCAGCGAGCTGGTCCCCGACCTGGCGACCGACCTCGGCACACCCTCCAACGGCGCCAAGACCTGGACCTTCCACCTCAAACCCGGGATCGAGTACGAGGACGGGACGCCGGTCACCGCCCAGGACATCAAGTACAACGTGGAGCGGTCCTTCTCCCCGGACCTGCCCGGCGGCGCGGACTACGCGGCCCGCTACCTCAAGGACGCCACGGGATACCAGGGCCCGGCCAACGGCAAGCACCTGGACTCCGTCAAGACACCGGACGACAGGACCATCGTCTTCGAACTGCGCAGACCTTTCGCCGAGTTCCCCAACGCGACGGTGCTGCCCACCTTCGCCCCGGTGCCGAAGGCGAAGGACACCGGGCCCCAGTACGACAACCGGCCGTTCTCCTCGGGCCCGTACAAGATCGAGACGTACCAGCGCGACAAGAAGCTGGTCCTGGTCCGCAACCCCCACTGGGACCCCAGGACAGACACGATACGCAAGGCGTACCCGGACAAGATGGTCATGGTCATGGGGCTCAAGCCCAATCAGATCGACGACCGGATGATCGCCGGCCAGGGCGCGGACGCCTCCGCCGTCCCGTGGTACGCGCTGCGACCGGAGAGCGCGGCCAAGGTCCTGCCCAGAGCCGACGTGCGAAAGCGACTGCTGGCCGAGTCGATGAACTGCACCGACATGGTGCAGATGCACACCGGGCGGGCCCCTTTCAACAATGTGAAGGTCCGCCAGGCCGTGCAGTACGCCCTCGACAAGGAGACCGTGATCACCGCCTCCGGCGGTCCCGCCTTCAACGACGCGTCCACCGCGTACATGCCCGCCGCGCTTTTCGGCGGCAAGCAGCCCGACACCCTGAAGATCCCCGCCACCGGAGATGCGGACAAGGCCAAGCAGTTGCTGAAGGAGGCCGGCAAGGCGAACGGTTTCACCACCAAGATGACGGTCTCCAACGGTGACAAGGGACGGGCCGAGGCGGTCCAGGAGGCGCTCGCCAAGGCCGGTATCAAGGTCACCATCGAGACGGTCGACCCGTCCGCGTTCTACGCCACCATCGGCGACACCACCAACCGCACCGACATGGTCTACACGGGCTGGTGCCCGGACTACCCGTCCGGCTCCACCTTCCTGCCCTTCGTCTTCGACGGCCGCTACATCAAGGAGAAGGGCAACTCGGGCAACCACTCCCTCTTCCGTGACCGGCCGACCATGAAGCGGATGGACGAGATCGCCGCGATGACCGACGCCGAGAAGGCGACCGCGGCCTGGCGGAAGCTGGACGGCGAGATCCTCGCCAAGGCCCCGGCCGTACCCGTCCTGGTACGGCGCTGGCCACTGGTGGTGGGGACCAACATCGCGGGCGCATACGGGCAGACCTCCTTCGGCGGCCAGCTCGACTACGCCTCGGTCGGCCTCAAGGACCCCGCCAAGAGCGAAGGTTGAGGAGCACCCCGCCATGGCAACCACCTCCACCATCGCCCCGGCGGGCAGCGGCCCCTGGCAGCTCGCCCGGCAGCAGCTGCGCCGACGCGCCTCCGTGAAGATCTCCCTCGTCGTGATCGCCCTCTTCGCGATCATGGCGGTGGCCGCCCCGCTGCTGAGCAGGCTGGGCGGCTGGTCACCCGAGGAGTTCGACAAGACCGCGGTCGACCCCTACCTGGGCGGGCTGCCCATCGGTCCGCTCGGCGGGATCTCCGCCGACCACTGGCTCGGGGTCGAACCCGTCACCGGCCGCGATCTGTTCGCCCGGGTCGTGCACGGCGCCCAGGTCTCCCTGCTCATCGCCTTCGCCGCCACCGCGATCGTCGTCGTCGCCGGCACGGCGGCCGGGATCGCGGCCGGCTACTTCGGCGGCCGCACCGACGCGGTGCTCTCCCGGCTGATGGACCTCACCATGTCCTTCCCGTCCCTCATCTTCATGATCGCGATGATGTCGGTGGCCCGGGACGTCAACCGGATCGTGCTGATGACCGCCGTGATCGGACTCTTCGGCTGGCCCGGCATCGCCCGCGTGGTGCGCGGCCAGACACTCTCGCTCAAGCACCGTGAGTACGTCGACGCCGCCCGTGTCGGCGGCTCCGGCCCCTGGCGGATCCTCACCCGCGACGTCCTCCCGGGCATCGCCGGGCCCGTCATCGCGTACACCACCCTGATCATCCCGGGGATGATCGCCACCGAGGCGGCCCTGAGCTACCTGGGCGTCGGCGTCCGTCCGCCCACCCCCTCCTGGGGCCAGATGATCGCCGAGAGCGTCGCCTTCTACGACACCGACCCCATGTACTTCGTCATCCCCAGCACCTGCCTCTTCCTCACCGTGCTCGCGTTCACGCTGCTCGGCGACACGTTGCGGGACGTCCTGGACCCGAGGGGAAGCCGCACATGATCCGCTACACCGGGCGTCGGCTGCTCAGCGTGATCGGCGTCCTGATCGCCGTCGCCGCCATCACCTTCATCATCTTCTACGTCCTGCCGTCCGACCCGGCGGCCGCGGCCTGCGGCAAGTCGTGCAGCTCCGAGCGGCTGGCGGCGATCCGTGCGCACATGGGTCTCGACCAGCCACTGTGGCGGCAGTTCGGCGACTTCGTCACGGGCATCTTCACCGGCCGCACCATGGGCAGCGGCCAGTACACGCTGCACTGCCACTTCCCGTGCCTGGGCTACTCCTACGAGAACAGCGAGGCCGTCTGGGACCTGCTGGTGGACCGTCTGCCGGTCTCCGTCTCGCTGGCCTTCGGCGCCGCCGTGATCTGGCTGGTCCTCGGGCTGTCCACAGGGGTCGTCGCGGCCCTGCGCAAGGACACCTTCACGGACCGCGCGCTGATGGTCGGCGCCGTGGCCGCCGCTTCCCTGCCGGTCTACTTCACCTCGATGATGCTGATCTACGGGGTGATCCGGATCGCGGGGCTGCTGCCCTATCCGAGTTATGTGCCCTTCGGCGACAACCCATTGGGCTGGGCGTCGAACCTGTTGCTGCCCTGGCTGGCGCTGGCCATCCTGTACGCGGCGATGTACGCGCGGCAGAGCCGCAGTTCGATGATCGAGACGATGGCGGAACCGTACATCCGCACCGCCCGCGCCAAGGGCCTGCCGCGCCGGACGGTCGTGATCAAACACGGCCTGCGGGCCGGCATGACCCCGATCCTGACCATTTTCGGCATGGATCTGGGCGGACTCCTCGCCGGCGCGGTGATCACCGAGTCCATCTTCGGGCTCCCCGGCATCGGACGGCTCTTCTACGGTGCGCTCTCCAGCGGCGACCAACCGGTGATCCTCGGAGTGACGCTGCTGGCGGCCACCTTCATCGTCATCGCCAACCTGGCCGTCGACCTGCTGTATGCCGTCGTGGACCCGCGAGTGAGGTACTGATGATCACCCCCGAACCCGTGCTCTCCGTACGGGACTTGACGGTCACCTTCGCGACCCCACGCGGTCCGGTACGCGCCGTGGACGGCCTCGGCTTCGAGGTGCGGCGGGGAGAGACCCTCGGCATCGTCGGCGAGTCGGGCTCCGGCAAGTCCGTCACTT
This sequence comes from Streptomyces sp. NPDC058000, assembly GCF_042886435.1. Classification (NCBI taxonomy): domain Bacteria; kingdom Bacillati; phylum Actinomycetota; class Actinomycetes; order Kitasatosporales; family Streptomycetaceae; genus Streptomyces; species Streptomyces sp. NPDC058000. The sequence goes on along the minus strand of NZ_JBHVQS010000010.1, from coordinate 184,692 downwards.
CTCTGGCCGTGATGGGGCTGCACACCGGCGCCTCGGTCACCGGCTCCATCACCCTGGGCGGCCAGGAGCTGACCGGCCTGCCGGAGCGCGAGCTGAACCGGCTGCGCGGCCGGAAGATGGCGATGATCTTCCAAGATCCGCTCTCCAGCCTCCATCCGTACTACACCGTGGGCGAACAGATAGCAGAGCACCACCGCGTGCACCTCGGCAGCGGCAGAAGGGCCGCCCGTGAGCGGGCCGTGGAGGCGCTGGCCGAGGTCGGCATCCCCGAGCCGCGGCGCCGGGCGCGCGAATACCCGCATCAGTTCTCCGGCGGCATGCGCCAGCGCGTGATGATCGCCATGGCCCTGGTCTGCGAACCCGAACTGCTCATCGCGGACGAACCGACCACCGCCCTGGACGTCACCGTCCAGGCGCAGATCCTGGAGCTCATCGCCCGGCTCCAGGAGGAGCGGGGTCTGGCTGTCGTCATGATCACGCACGATCTCGGCGTGATTGCCCGCGTCGCCCACGACGTCCTCGTGATGTACGGGGGCAGGTCCGTCGAACGGGCCGACGTGGGCACCCTGTTCGCGACACCGGCCCACCCCTACACCCGCGCCCTGCTCGACTCCCTGCCCCGCCTCGACGACAGCGACGACGAACCGCTGCGGGCGATCACCGGCAGCCCGCCGTCCCTGCTCACCCCGGCCCCCGGCTGCGCGTTCGCGCCCCGCTGTCCCCGGATCGCCGGCGCGGCCGCCGAGGAGCGCGCCCGCTGCGAGAGCGAACTCCCCCTCCTCGACGGCCCGGCCGGGCATCCGGCCGCCTGTCACTTCCCCACGTACGAAGGCGTGATCTCATGACATCCGCTGAACCCCTGCTGTCGGTACGGGACTTGACCATGACGTTCCCCGGGCGACGGCGGGCCGCTGCCCCGGTCCGGGCCGTCGACGGCATCACCTTCGATGTGGCGGCGGGTGAGACGCTGGGACTGGTCGGAGAATCCGGGTGCGGCAAGTCCACCACCGGCCGCCTGATCGTCCGCCTTCTGGAGCCCACCGCCGGCTCCGTCACCTACGACGGTCGCGACATCAGCCACCTGTCGCAGCGCGAACTGAAGCCGCTCCGCAAGGACCTGCAGATGGTCTTCCAGGATCCGCACTCCTCCCTCAACCCGCGTCAGACAGTGGCTCGGATCATCGCCGATCCGCTGCTGGTGCAGGGCAGTCCGGCGGCCGACGCCCGCGAGCGCGCCGCCGAACTGATGGAGCTGGTGGGGCTCATCCCCGAGCACATCGACCGCTATCCCCACGAGTTCTCCGGCGGTCAGGCCCAGCGCATCGGCATCGCCCGCGCGCTGGCCACCGGCCCCCGCCTGGTCGTCGCCGACGAACCGGTCTCCGCCCTCGACGTCTCGGTCCAGGCCCAGATCGTCAACCTGATGGAGCGGTTGCAGCACGAACTCGGCCTGGCCTACCTCTTCATCGCCCACGACCTGGCAGTCGTCAAGCGGGTGTGCGACCGGGTCGCCGTGATGTACCTGGGCCGAATCGTCGAGACCGGCCCGAAGAAAGAGGTGTACACCGCCCCGGCCCACCCGTACACGCGCGCGCTGCTGTCGGCCGTACCCCTGCCCGACCCGGCCGCCGAACGGGCCCGCGAGCGGATCACCCTGCTCGGCGACCCTTCCCCAAGCTCTCAGCTTCGTTCGAGCCGGGGAGACCCCAATCGCCCGGCCGCTCTCCCGCTGGGCTGCACCTTCCGCCCGCGCTGTCCCAATGCCCAGGGGATCTGCCGCACCGACACTCCCGCGCTGCGCGCGGTGGTGCCGGGCGCGGCGCGGCAGGTGGCGTGCCACTTCCCCGAAGCTGCCTGAAGCGACCCGAGCACGGTTGTGGCCCGGCTCACGGAGGGGTGAGCCGGGGCACAACTTCCCTCGTCAGGCTACGATTTGGTGATCCGCACGGTCTCGCCGTACCCGTCAGCGCTCAGCACGTCGATACGGACACCTGCTGCGGAATCGGTGAATGACTCACCGGCCCGGTACGGGGCGTCGTCCAGTGCGCGACAGCCCGACGCCGGGGTGGCACCCGGCTTGGCGTCCATCACCCGGATCGGACCTTCACCGGTCTTCGCGGAGGAGTCGACCTTGTAGACCAGCGTGCCGGTGGAGCAGAGGTCCGAATCCGCCTGGACGGCCCGCCGACCTTGGTCAGCCCCGTCGCGCGGGCGGCGGCGCCGGAAGAAGCGCTCCATCGCTGACCTCGCCCGGGGCCGGCGCCGGGCGGGCGAGCAGGTGCAGACGCGTCTCGGGGGACCTCACTTCCTCTGGGGTACCGCGGAGCGGCTCCGGTCCGGATCGGGTGGCACTCCCGGCTCAGGCCGTCTTTCTTGCGGTGCCGCGGGATGAAGCCTGATCCTGATCTGGATAGTGAACGAATCTGCTAGACGTCCGTACTTTATATCGAACGAGTACGGAAAGAGAAAGGGGAGAGCGTGAGCGTCTCCGAGGGGTCAATTCGGGGCATGCTGGCCATCAATCTGAGGCGGGCAAGGACCGAGCGGGGACTGTCGATCTCCGAGCTGTCCCGGCGTTCGAAGATCGGCAAGGCGACGCTGTCGCAGCTGGAGTCAGGCACCGGGAACCCCACCATCGAGACGGTGTTCAGTTTGTCGCGAGTTCTGGAGGTGGCGATCTCTGATCTGCTGGACGCCCGGCCTCCCGGCGGCCTGACCGTGGTTCGCGCCGAGGACGTGGAGGTGCTCAGCGGGGAGGGGGTCGATTTGCGTCCGCTGCAGCGGATCGAGGCCGGCGATGCTGTCTTCGAGGTCTTTGACCAGCAGGTACGGGCCCACTGTCGGCAGGAGTCGCTCGGCCATGTCGGGGTCGAGCACACCATCGTGCAGGCCGGTCGGCTCGGCGTGCAGGTGGAGGGGCACGAGGTGGAACTGGGCCCGGGCGATTACGTCGGTTTCGACGCCACTCTGCCGCACAGCTACACGGCGCTCGACGGCGATGTGCGCTCGGTGCTGCTGCTGCAGTGCCGGGCGGATCAACGGCTGCATCTGTCGGATGCGTGTCTGGACGCCCCCTCGACTGCGGAGGGATAGTCGCCCAGGACAGGGTGACCAAAACAATTCGATCTGACGTGACCGTTGACACGCCCTGAACCGCGTCGTACTTTCCAAGCGTTCGGTTTAACGAACGAGGGGGTTCGATGTACGGAACGCGGGTGGTGGTGCTGGGCGCCGGGATCGTGGGCGCCGCTTGCGCTCGTGAGCTGGCCCTGGCTGGACTCGAGGTCAGCGTCGTCGACCGCGGCGGCGCCGCGGCGGCGACCACTTCGCACGGCGAGGGCAACGTACTGGTCTCCGACAAGGGACCGAGCCCCGAACTGGAACTCGCCCAGCTCTCCCGGCGGTTGTGGCCGCAGGTGCTCGCCGCCGTCGCCGAGCGTTCCGCTCACACGGCGCACGCGGTGGAGTGGGAGCCCAAGGGCGGCATCGTCGTCGCGACCACCAACGCCGGCGCCCGGGAGCTGACCCGATTCGCCGCCGACCAGCGCGCGGCAGGGGTACGGTCAGAGGCCCTCGACGCCGATGCGCTCGCCGAGGCCGAGCCGTACGTCACCCGCGAGCACACCGCCGCCCTGTACTACCCCGAGGACGCCCAAGTGCAGCCGGCCGGCGCGGCCGCCGCCCTGCTCGGCGACGCGCTCGCGGCGGGGGCGACGCTGCGGACGGGCTGCGAGGTGCTCGGCGTGGTCACCCGCGGGGGCCGGATCACCGGAGTCCGCACCTCGGCCGGCCTGCTGGAGGCCGACTGGTTCGTCAACGCCGCGGGCCCCTGGTCCGGCGAACTGTCCACCCGCCTCGGCGCACCGGTGGACATACGGCCCCGCCGCGGCGACGTCCTGGTGACGACCCCGCTGCCGCCGATGGTCTTCCACAAGGTCTACGACGCGGACTACGTGGGCGCGGTCGGCAGCAGCGCGGAGGATCTGCAGACTTCCGCGGTCGTGGAGTCCACACACGGCGGCAGTGTGCTCATCGGTTCCTCGCGCCGCCGGGTCGGCTTCGACGACCGGCTGCGCCCCGAGGTCCTCTCGGCTATCGCCGCGAAGGCCCTGCGACTGTTCCCGACGCTGGCCGGGGTGCCGGTGATGCGTGCGTACGGCGGCTTCCGGCCGTACGTCCCCGACCATCTGCCGATCATCGGCGCCGATCCACGGCTGGAGGGTCTGTGGCACGCGAGTGGTCACGAGGGCGCCGGGATCGGCCTGTCGGTGGGCACCGGACGGCTGCTGCGGAATCTGATGCTCGACGAGCCGACGGACATGGACGCCACCCCGTTCCGGGTGGACCGTCCGGCCGTGCTCGGCGAGAGCGCACCCCCTGTGAGTGAGGAGAGGGCATGAGCCCCAGACGTGTCCGCGCCGAGTCCGACGCCGTCGGTCGGCAGGACCGGCCGCTGCGGATCATGGTCGACGGCGAGCCCGTCGGCGGGATCGCGGGCCAGACCATCGCGGGCGTCATGCTCGCCGCCGACCGGCTGGCCTGGCGCCGGGGCCGCTCCGGCGCCCCCCGCGGGGTGTTCTGCGGGATCGGCGTCTGCTTCGACTGCCTGGTGACGGTGGGCGACGAGCGCGACGTGCGCGCCTGCCGCCGCCGGGCCCGCGATGGAGATGTGGTGACCACTCAGACCAGGGAGCCGGCGCCGGGCGGGTCGCAGGACGCGAAGACGGTCCTGTCCCCGGGTCCAGGGACCGCCCAGGACGCCGAGCCCTCCCGGCACCCGGCCCCGGCCGGCCACGAGAAGTCCGACGCACCCGGAACGGAGGCGAGATGACGCACCGTCATGTTGTGGTCGTCGGCGCGGGACCCGCGGGTCTCGCCGCAGCGGAGGCCGCGCTGAGCGCCGGCGCCCGGGTGACGCTGATCGACTCGGCGGACCAGCCCGGCGGCCAGTACAACCGGCTGCTGCCCCAGGCGTACGACGCGGCCCGCCCGGAGGTGCTGCAGCACGGCTGGCGGGCCTTCGACCGGCGCCGCCGCCGGGTGCTCGCCCATCCGCGGTGCGCCTGGTGGTCCGAGACCTCGGTGTGGGCGCTGGAGCGCCCTGCCCCGGAGCGGCCCGGGGTGCCGCGGGTGCACGTGCTGCGCGGTCCGGCCGACGGCCACGACCGGCGCCGAACGACGCTCGACCCAGACGCGCTGGTGCTCGCCGTAGGCGCGTACGACCGCGTACTGCCGTTTCCTGGCTGGGAGTTGCCCGGTGTCTTCACAGCCGGCGCCGCCCAGGCGCTCGCCAAGGGTGAGCGGGTCGTGGTCGGCGACCGCGTGGTCATCGCGGGCACCGGACCGTTCCTGCTCCCCGTGGCCTCCTCGCTGCTGGACGCCGGCTCCCAGGTGCTCGAGGTGCTGGAGGCCAACACGCCGGGCACGGTCGCTCGCGGCTGGTTGCGGCGTCCGTGGCAGCTCGCGGCGCAGGCCGGCAAGACCGGTGAACTCGCCGAGTACACCGCCTTGTTGATCCGGCACCGGGTGCCCTACCGTACGGGCCGCACCGTGATCGAGGCGCGCGGCGACGGGCGGGCCGAGGAGGTCGTCACCGCGCGGCTGCGCGCGGACTGGTCGGTGGTGCCGGGCAGCGAGCGCACGGTCGCGGTGGACGCGGTGTGCGTCACACACGGCTTCAGCCCGCAGCTGGAGCTACCGGTGGCCGCCGGATGCTCCCTGCGCACCGCTCCGGGCGGCGAGTTCGTAGGCGTCGACGACGACCAGGCCACCAGCTGCCCCGGCGTCTACGCGGCCGGTGAGATCACCGGCATCGCGGGCGCCCCGGCCGCACGGGCGGAGGGCGCGCTCGCCGGCTGGCTCGCCGCCGGTGGCGACCCGGACACGTCCGCGCTGCGTCCTCTGCGCCGCAGCCGGGACCAGGGCCGCGCGTTCGCCGAGCGGCTGGCCCGGGCACACTCGATCGGTGCGGCCTGGCGCGAGTGGCTGCGCCCCGAGACCGTCGTCTGCCGCTGCGAGGAGGCCGACTACGCCTCGATCTGCCGGGCCGCCGCCGACAAGGCGAGCTCCGCCGCCCGGGTCGCCAAGCTGGAGACCCGGGCCGGGCTCGGCCCCTGCCAGGCCCGGATCTGCGGCCCCACGGTCGCCGAGCTGAACGCCCGACTGTCCGGTGAGCCCGCCGACCGGCCCGTCGAGGGCCTGCCGGCTACCGCACCGCACCAGCGCCCGATCGCCCAGCCCATCCGGCTCGGCGAACTGGCCGCCGCCCCCGAACCGTCCCTCGGCGGCCCCGCCCCGCACCGCCCCTGACCCCTCACCACCTCTGAAAGCTCGACTCTCCACATCCATCAACTCCACCAACTTCCTTTGTATGGAGCAGAGTTCATGAACAGCACCAAGAAGCAGGCCCTGTCTCTCGGCGGCGTGGTCGTGGCCACCGCCCTCCCCTACCGCGAGGACGCGTCCGCCCCGGCCGGTCTGGCAGTTGACTACGATCGTTATGCCGAGCACTGCCGCTGGCTCGTGGCGAACGGCTGCCGTGGTGTCGGCCCGAACGGCTCGCTGGGCGAGTACTCCTCCCTGACGGACGAGGAGCGCCGCAAGGTCGCGCAGACGGCGGTCGAGGCCGTCGGCGACTCGGGCATCGTGGTCGTCGGTGTGCACGGCGTCGGCTCGCACCAGGCCAGGCACTGGGCCGAGGTCGCCGCCGAGGACGGCGCCGACGGTCTGCTGTGCCTGCCGCCCACGATGTACCGCGCCAACCGCGACGAGGTCCTCGCCCACTTCGAGGCCGTGGCCTCCGTCGGCCTGCCGGTCATGGTCTACAACAACCCGATCGACACCAAGGTCGACCTGACCCCGGACCTGGTCGCCGAGCTCGCCCAGTTCGACAACATCGTCGCGATCAAGGAGTTCTCCGGCGACGTCCGCCGTGTCCTGGAGATCAAGGAGCAGGCGCCCGGCCTGGAGGTCATCAGCGGCGCCGACGATGTCGTCCTGGAGAGCCTGCTGATGGGCGCCACCGGCTGGTTCGCCGGCTTCCCGAACGTCTTCCCCGCGGAGTCGGCGCGCCTGTACGACCTCGCCGTCGCCGGCAAGCTGGAGGAGGCCCGCGCCCTGTACGAGCCGCTGGTCGCCGCCTTCCGTTGGGACTCGCGCACCGAGTTCGTCCAGGCCATCAAGCTCGGCATGGAGGAGGTCGGCCGGTTCGGCGGTCCCTGCCGCCCGCCGCGCGGCCCGCTCACCCAGGAAATGCGCGAGCAGGTCCAGGCCGACATGGCTCGTGCCATCTCCGCGCTCCAGAAGCAGTCCGCCTGATGCGGTCCATCCGTACGATCAGCGCGGTCGACTCGCACACCGAGGGCATGCCCACCCGCGTCGTCACCGGCGGGGTGGGCCCCATCCCCGGCGACACCATGGCCGAGCGACGCCGCTACGCCATGGAGAACCTGGACGGGCTGCGCCGGTTCCTGGTCGACGAGCCGCGCGGGCACTCCGCGATGAGCGGGGCGATCCTGCAGCCGCCCACCCGCCCGGACGCTGACTGGGGCGTGCTCTACATCGAGGTCAGCGGCTTTCTGCCGATGTGCGGTCACGGCACCATCGGCGTGGCCACCGTCCTCGTGGAGACGGGGATGGTCGAGGTCAGCGAGCCGGAGACCACAGTCCGTCTCGACACGCCCGCCGGGCTGGTCGAGGCCCGGGTGACGGTCACCGACGGCTGTGCCGAGAAGGTCACCCTGCGCAACGTGGACGCCTTCGCGCTCGAACTCGACGCGATGGTCAAGGTTCCCGGCCTCGGCGAGATCCGCTACGACATGGCGTATGGCGGCAACTTCTACGCCATCGTCGAACTCGACCGGCTCGGGCTGCCGTTCGACCGCGCGCGCAAGGACGAGATCCTCTCCGCCGGACTGTCAATCATGCGGTCCGTCAACGAGCAGAACCGGCCGGTGCACCCGGTCGACCCGCTCATCGGCGGCTGCAAGCACGTGCAGTTCCTCGCCCCGGACTCCACCGCCCGGCACTCGCGCAACGCCATGGCCATCAACCCCGGCTGGTTCGACCGCTCCCCCTGCGGCACCGGAACCTCCGCCCGCATGGCCCAGTTGCACGCGCGCGGTGAGCTTCCGCTGCACACCGAATTCGTCAACGAGTCGTTCATCGGGACGAAGTTCACCGGCCGGCTGCTCGGGGGCACCGAGGTCGGCGGCCTGCCCGCCGTCGTCCCCGAGTTCTCCGGCCGCGCGTGGATCACCGCCACCGCGAACTATCTGCTCGGCCCGAGCGACCCCTTCCCGCATGGATTCGTGCTCTAGAGCACCCCGCACGGTCGCGTGCCCCTCCCTGGGGACACGCACGTCCGTCCCCTCACCCCGTACGTATTCACCGGAGGGACCGTCATGTCCCGTTCGACTCCAGTAATACCCCGGGAAGGAACGGCCCCCAGCGGCGGCCTGTTCTCCCGGCAGGGAATCTTCCGTCTCAAGCCCGTCGACTCCTCCGAGGAGGAGAGCACGGGCGGGCTCCGCCGGACCATGGGACTGTGGCAGCTGGTCGCCCTCAGTCTCGGCGGTCTGGTCGGCGCGGGAGTCTTCTCGCTCGCCGGCGTCGTGGCCCACGACGACGCCGGGCCCGGCGTGATGATCTCCTTCCTCGTCGCCATCATCGCCAGCACAGCCGCCGCGCTGTGCTACGCCGAGTTCGCCGGCATGATCCCCAAGGCCGGCTCCGCCTACACGTACTCCTACGCCGCGCTCGGCGAGATCGTCGGCTGGGCGATCGGCTGGGACCTGCTGCTCGAGTACACCGCCATCGTCGCGGTCGTGGCCATCGCCGTGTCCGGCTACTTCTCCTACATCCTGGAGCGGATCGGCGTCGACCTGCCGTCCTGGATGCTCGGCGCGCCGGGCACCGGGCCCGGCCACAAGGTCGACCTGTTCGCCGCCGTGCTGTGCCTGCTGCTGGCGTTCGTGCTCTCCCGGGGCACCAAGGAGTCGGCACGCTTCGAGACCGTCCTGGTGGTCGTCAAGCTCGGCATCGTCGCCCTGGTGGTGATCGCCGGCGCGTTCCACATCTCCGTGGGCAACTACACGCCGTTCCTGCCCTTCGGTATCGGCGGCGCGTTCACCGGCGCCGCGACCGCGTTCTTCGCCGTCTACGGGTACGACGCGATGAGCGCCGCCGCGGAGGAGAGCGCCGAGGCGAGGAAGGTACTGCCGAAGGCGATCGTGATCTCGCTTGCCATCGCCACGGTCGTCTATCTGCTGGTCTGCGTGGTGCTGCTCGGCATGCAGAACTACCGTGACATCGACACGAAGAGCCCGTTCTCCAGCGCACTCGGCGCGGTGGGCCTCGGCGGACTCGGCATCGTGGTCGCGGTCGGCGCCATCATCGGAATCACCACCTCCGCCTTCGCCAACATGCTGGCGGTCTCCCGGGTCTGGTACTCCATGAGCCGCGACGGGCTGCTGCCGCGCTACTTCGCGAAGAACCACGCCAAGCGGCACGTGCCGACCCGGGTGATCTGGCCGGTGGGCATCGGCTCCGCGTTCATCGCCGGCTTCCTGCCCATCCGGGAGGCCGCCGACCTCACCAACATCGGCATCCTGGCGGCCTTCACCGTCGTCGCCATCTCCGTCGTGGTGCTGCGCAAGACACGGCCGGATCTGCCGCGTTCCTTCCGCACCCCGCTGGTGCCGCTGGTCCCGGCCATTGGCGTGGCCTTCTCTCTCTGGCTGATCGCCAACCTGGACTGGATCACCTGGGTGCGGTTCGCGGGCTGGATGGCCCTCGGACTGATCGTCTACTTCATGTTCGGCGTCCGTCACTCGGAGGAGAACCAGCTCCGGGCAGCGGTCGAGGACGAGCTGTCCGAGCGGAGCGAAGGAAGCTCGTCATGACCGGCGAGCAGGCCGCTGTCCACCCCACCCGCGAGGGCGCCACGGCGTCCCTCCAGCAGCACCGCCGCTTCGGGGGCGCGTGCATGTTCTTCGGCCCGGCCGGGGGCGGCCTTTGTCGAGCTGTTCCCGCCGCACCCACTACACGGGCGCCTCCATCAGCTACAACCTGGCATTCACGATCTTCGGTGGCACCGCACCGCTGATGTCGGTCTTCCTGATCGAGCAGACCGGCAGCACCATCGCACCGGCGTGGTACGTCGTCGCCCTATCCGTCGCGGCTCTGCTGGTCAACGCCCGGATGACGGAGACCAGCAGGCGCTCGATGCTCCCCGACGCGTCACGGCCGACGCCCACCGCTCCACGGAAAGAGAGAAGGAAGCACCATGAACACCGTCGTACTCGAACCTGACCGAGCGGTGGCCGCGGCCGCCGCCGCGGCCCGGGAATGGGCCGAGGCGGCGCCGTCAGCCCGAGCGCGCGCCCTCGAAGCCGTTGCCGACGCTCTCCAGGCGGAGCGAACGGAGTTGGTCGCCCTGGCCGACACCGAGACCCACCTCGGCACGACCCGCCTCAACGGCGAGCTGACCCGCACCGCCTTCCAGTTGCGGCTCTTCGCCGAGCAGGTGCTCGCGGGCGAGTTCCTCGACGTCCGCATCGACCGCCCTGACCCGCAGTGGCCCACCGGGCCGCGACCCGAACTGCGCCGCTACCGCACCGCGCTCGGCCCGGTCCTGGTGTTCGCGGCCAGCAACTTCCCCTTCGCCTTCAGCGTGGCCGGCGGCGACACCGCCTCCGCCTGGGCCGCGGGCTGCCCGGTGGTGGTCAAGGCGCACCCCGGCCACCCCGGACTGTCCCGCCGCACCGCCGAGATCATCCAGAAGGCGATGGCCCAGGCCGGCGCACCGGACGGCGTGTTCGGTCTGATCGAGGGTCAGCAGGCCGGGATCGACGCGCTGCGCCACCCGGCCCTGCGCGCCGCCGCGTTCACCGGCTCCGAGCGCGGTGGCCTGGCGCTCGCCCGTATCGCCGCCGACCGGCCCGAGCCGATCCCGTTCTACGGGGAGCTGGGCAGCGTCAACCCCGTCGTGGTGACCCCGGCCGCGGCCGGCGCCCGTGGTGCAGAGCTCGCTGAGGGATACGTCGGTTCGCTCACGCTGGGCGCGGGCCAGTTCTGTACCAACCCCGGCCTGCTGTTCGCCCCGGCCGGCGACGGCCTGGTGGACACGATCGTACGACTGCTGCGCGAGGTCCCGTCCGCGCCGATGCTGGGGGACTGGATCGCCGAGGCGTACGTCGACGGCGCGCGCCGGCTCGCCAGGCTCCCGGGAACGCGCACGTTGGTGTGGCCCGATGACGAGGCGTCGGCGAGCCCCCGGCTGCTCACCCTGGACCTGGCCGCGTTCGCCGCCGACCCCAAGGCGGCGGCCGAGGAGTGCTTCGGCCCGCTCGGCCTGGTGGTGACGTACGAGCGGCTGGAGGAGGTGGCCGCCGTGGTGGCGTCGCTGCCGGGGCAGCTCACCACCTCCCTGCACGGCGAGCCCCACGAGGGCGGCGACCTGGCCGATCTGACCGCGGCGCTGGCCGGGCGCAGCGGCCGGGTGCTGTGGAACGAGTGGCCCACCGGTGTCTCGGTCACCCACGCGATGCAGCACGGCGGACCGTTCCCGGCCACCACCGCGCCCGCCACGACCTCGGTCGGCACCGCCGCGATCGAGCGGTTCCTGTTGCCGGTTGCCTACCAGTCGTGGCCTCAGCGGCTGCTGCCACCGCCGCTGCGCGACGACAACCCTTGGGGCGTGCCCCAGCGGATCAACGAGTAGCGCGGCAGCAGAGCCCGACAGCGTCGGGGCAAGGGCTTGCCGCGCCCAGGCTGACGGTGTCGCCCGGGGCGCGGCCGCTCCTCTTGCCCGGCTCGCCCTGGGCGGACAGTTCCATCGTGTGTCAGACCGCGTCCACGCGCTGGGCGGCGGACCGGCTCGCCGCCAGATGGTTCGCGCCAGTTCAGCGACGAAGGGGTGGGCCACGCTGGTGTGGTCGTCATCGACCGCAGGTTGGCCATACCTTCGGCAGGAACCACCAAGATGTGCGCGGCCTTCCGTGCGGCGGGGGAACGGCGGGTATCGATGATCACGCAGCTGGCCACGCCGGCCACACGCGCGATCCGGACCGCGCGGCGGTCCGGATCTACCAGGAGTCCCGTCCTCGAGTTCATGTACTTGACGCAGCGTCAGACGACATGACGCAACGGCGTTGACTCCAGCCGTAGATCGTGACCTTCATGTCTGATTCGCGGCTTATCGGCGGTAATGGCTGGCCTGGGCTCGGTGGACGCTGGCCGCAGATCGCTCTGCCCATCTTTACCGGCGGCCGCTGGACGCATTGGCCCTCGCTCCGGATGCCGAGAAGGTCGCCGTCCCCTGGCGTGAGCCGGACTGCGCCGATCCGACTCCTCCCCACGCTCGAATCAACGTCCAACTCGTCGCGTAGGAAACGGTCTTAGTGTGCCGTCTCGCGCATCCTGGTCCGCACCATCTGAATGGGCAATGACATGCGCAGGTCGTGGGTATATGGTTCGGCCACTGTTACTCAGGGTGTTGCTTTGGCCGGCGGTTGATCCGGTGGTTGATCGCTGTAGTGCCCGGGGCGCAGTGCCCTACCCCCCTCACAACTCTGCCCGCGTGCACCGGACCCGGTCGTGCCAGACCGGGGTCGTGCGCGCCGCAGAAAGGCATGCCCATGTCCCGAATACGGGTCACGAAACCCGCCGCTCTGACCGCGCTGGCAGGCGTAAGCGCCTGTCTGGCAATCGTCGTCGTACCGTCCGCGTTCGCGGGCACGACCACCCCGGCCGGCGGCACCTGCACGATCCGCCCCGCGGAGAAGGACTCCGAGGCGCCGCTCAGCTGTCTCGGCGTCACCGCTTCGCTCGACCATCTGCCTGCTGTCGGCGAGCAGGCCACCCTCACCGTGGACGTCCAGGCACAGGCCGACATCAAGCACGCCGGCCTGTCCGTCCAACTGCCGCCCGTGCTCCGGATATCCGGCGAGGGCTCCGGCCTCGACGCGCCCAAGACGGACACCTTCGGTCAGCGCGCCAGCCGGACGCTCGCCCTCACCTCCGGCACCCACACCGTCAAGCTCAAGGTCAAGGCCGTCGCCGCCGGACCCGCCCAGATCCAGGCGGACATCAGCGACATCGACCGTCCCGACCCGCGCCGTGCCGGGCACGACTCGGTGGAGCTTACCGTCGGCACATCCAAGGGCTCCTCCGACAAGGGCGTCTCGGTCACCAAGGCCGACGCGGCCCCGGTGCACGGCCCCGGGCCCGGCGCCCGCAAGGCACGCCCGGTCACCCCCAAGGCCCCTGCCCCTGCTCCTGTCTCTGCCCGTGTCTCGGCTGCCTCAGCCCCGGCCTCCCCGCGCGCCACCGCCGCACCCACGTCCAACGCCCAGGTCTGCGTCAGCGGCACCTTCCGCAACCGCTTCCAGTCCGCCGAGGGCGGCAGTTGGAACGGCAAGGCCAACCGGGACGAGCCCGTCAGCAACGCCAACATCACCCTGTGGGGCAAGCCGACCCCCAACAGCGGTACCCAGAAGCTCGCCACGGGGATGACCGGCAACGGCGACGGCAAGTTCAACCTCTGCTACACCCCAAGCACCCCCGTCACCTCCCAAGCTTGGGTGGAGTTCCAGACGCAGGCCGGCCGGATGTGGTCGGTGGTCGACGCCAACGCCGGTCTCTACTCCACCGCCACGTACTCACTGAACAACATCTCGGGCAACACCAGCCTGGGCAACGTGTACGCCAACGACGGACAGAGCCGTGCCTGGCACGCCTTCGACACCCTCAACAAGCTGTGGTGGAACCGCGGTTCCACGACCAACTGCTGGGCAAGCAGCCAGCAGGACGGCCACTGCACCCCGATCACCGTCCAGTGGTACCCCGGCTCCACCGACGGCACGTACTGGAGCACCGGCGACGACAAGATCCACCTCGCGGACAACGACCCCGACTCCGAGCACACCACCGTCCACGAGGCGGGCCACGCACTCATGGGAAAGCTCTACAAGGGCTGGTGGCCGAACGTGAGCAACTGCTCGCCCCACTACGTCAACCGCACCTCCTCCACCAGCTGCGGCTGGACCGAGGGCTTCGCCAACGCGGTGGCGTTCCACACCTTCAACGACACCACCTACTACTGGGGCAACGGCAGCTCCATGAACCTCGCCAATGACCGCTCCACGAACGGCATCGACGCGGGCGACGCCTGCGAGGCCCGCGTGGCCACCGCGCTGGTCGACCTGTGGACCCAGGTCGACGGCGGCTGGACGAAGAGCAACACCATGATGACCCGGACCTGGCAGTCCAGCTTCCGCGAGTACTTCGTCACCGACCGGCCCGATTACGGCCTGGACAGCGGCACGACGGCCCGGAACATCCTCTACAACCACACCATCCAGTACTGATACTGATTGCTGTCAGCTGCACAACCGGGTGGACCGGGCCAACAGTCGGCCCGGTCCATGCGTGTTCCGGGACTGTAAATGTAGAACGGCTCTGTCGCACATTCGGTGGTGACGGAGGGTGAAGTCAGGCCAAGAGGATGCGGTGGCGGAGGAGCCGGAAGCGGTCTCGGCCGTACATCTGCCTGGCCAGCAGCTTGGTCTTGGCGTTGACGCCCTCGGTGGGGCCGTTGCTGTAGGGGAGGGTGAGCCCGGCGATGGCGGCGTCGTGGTCCTGGTCGAGGCCGTTGAGGAACGGGTCCAGTTTCCGGTAGCCGGGCAGTGCGGACGCCGGCCATCCACCCGTCGAGGTCGTGGCCGCGGCGTTCGGTCATGAGCTGGGCGAAGGCATGCACGAGGCGGGCCAGGGCAGCCATCTCGGGGCAGGTGGCGAGAAGTTCCTCAAAGGTGGGCTCGGCGCTTATCGGACAGGTCCTGGGGGCGAGTGATCATCCAGGAGATGAGGCGGTGTGGGGAGGGCATGATCCGGTCGCCCTCCAAGCGGCCCCGGTTGATGAACTTGTGGAGGAGGCTGAGGCTTCCCGCGTATCCGCGGCCGCGGATTTAAATGGACGCGGTGGCCGCAGGCTGTTCCCCCGCATCGGCTGGCCATCTCCATAAGACCTTGAAGTGTGTTCCCCAGAATCAACGAGCCTCGTCATCCTGGCCGTGGGGCGTTCTTGGATCAGGCGATGCCTGGCCGACGCTGGGAGTCGCGGCGACCGACGAGGAACCAGAGCAGGCACCCGAGGAAGGGGGCCATCAAGGCGAAAACGAGCCGGACCAGCTTCATCCCGCCGGTGAGGTCGGGCCTGACGATGCTGAGCAGGGCGCCGAAGTACAGCGCGGGAACGCCGAGGGCCATGGCAGCTGTTGCGCAGGCGATCATGATGTCGCCCGTAGGGGCAAGGGCCATCTGGTGTGTGAGCTGCGCCTGCATCGTTCTCTCGTCTTGCTGGTGGGGGATGCTCAGAGTTCGTCGGTCGGCTGGACGTGTGGTGCCCGGTGGTGGGGGCGAGCGGCGCACCAGGTGGGTGGGTGGAGGTGATCGGCAGCAGGTAATCGCCTGTCACGCCTGGTGCCTTGCCGCCCACAGCAGATAGAGGCCGGTGGCGGCCGGGAGTGCTGGGACGGCCAGGAGGGCCGGGAGGAATGCTCCGAGGCCGAAGTTTGATCGTCATGGTGGGACTCCTGTCAGTCGGTGATGAAGTGGTCGACCGGTCGCTGGCGAAGTGGTCGACGACGCAACGGAATGCGGCCGGAGAGCGCCGGAGAGCGCGCCGCTGCTGCGCCTCCGCCTGCCGCACCGGCACCGGACCCACTCCGCCACCACAAACCCGCCGTCGACCCCATGCCGAGCATCGACGGCTCGGCGCGAGAGCCGGTGCCTGGCAGGGCAGCGGGCGAGGGCACGCAGATGGTTCCCCGCGGATCAGTCGGGCAGAGGGTCCGTCGGCTTGCTGACGGACCCACCAGGAGGCGACCCGCCGGGTGGCCGAGGGCATCGCCGACATCGCGGTCACCTACGCCCTGGGCCCACAGCACGACGTGCGGGTGGAATGCTCCGTGGTGGTGCCGATGGCCGCCATCGTTCCGCCCGGACACCCCTGGCCGGCTGCGAGCGGGCCGGCTTGGCAGAACTGTGTGAGTACCCCCTCGCCCTGCCCCCGGCCGGAACCACCCACCGCGACCTCTTCGACATCGGCGTACAAGTGGAGGGCCTCACCGCCCGGCCGGCGCTGGTCTGCGACGCCCTGGCCCCGAAGTACGCATTCGTCCACTCCGGCGGCGGCATCGCGCTCGTCGGCGACCTGGGCGACCTTGGCGGCCCGCGCCCGGCCCCCTCCATCGAGGGCTACGCCTACGTACGGCTCGACCACCCGGTCTTCCGCCACCGCGAGGCCCAGGTCCAGACGATGCTCGGCCGACGACTGCCCGGGGCGGCTACACAATTCACCATGTTGCTGGTATCGCTGCTGCGCCCACAGGGACCGCAAGACTGACCTTCGACGGTACCGCCGGACCACCTGCACTCCCGAGAACAGCTCCACCTACCGGCTCATCTGGTGGGGCGCGAGGCGGACCGCACAGGAGTGACAGGACTGGGCAGGACGCAGGACTGGGCAAGCCGTGCGAGTGCCCGGCGTGGTGCCTGCCGTCCGAGCCGGAGCGAGGTTAGACAAGGGGCATGGCCCGATTCCCGGGCCGCTCCTCGCGTGAGCGTCGACAGCGGCCGCCAGGCTCTCCGGAACCGCCGAAGCGGCGTTGCCGGCCCATGGTGATCATGAGCAGCCTCGCCGGGCAGATGTTCGTGCTACAGGCGCTGATCATCGTGCTGCTCGTCGCGGCAGGGGTGGCCGCGCTGGCGCTGCTGGCTCGGAACGACAGATTCCAGGCGGCGCGAGCCCGCTCGCTGGCCGCCGCCGAGAGCTTCGCCCACGCCCCCGGCCTGCCCACCGTGCTGCGGAGCCCGAACCCGGCTTCCGTACTCCAGCCGCTCGCCGAAGCGGCCCGCAAGACGGGCAACGTCGACTTCATCGTCGTCATGAACCGGGACGGCATCCGCTATTCGAGCCCGCGGCCGGAACGGATCGGCAAGAAGTTCATCGGCACCATCGGACCGTCGTTGGCCGGCCACGTCACCATCGAAAGCCTCCAGGGTCCGGTCGGCGAGGAGATACAGGCCGTCGTCCCGGTGATGGACGGGGGCCGGGTCGTGGGCATGGTGGCGTCCGGGCTCAAGATGAGCAAGATCAGCGGTTCCGCCGACCGGCTGCTCCCGCTCCTCATCGCTGCCGGCGCCGGCGCCCTGGCCCTGGCCACGGCCGGGACGGCCCTGGTCAGCAGGCGGCTGCGGCGGCAGACCCGCGGTCTCGGGCCGGCCGAGATGACGCGGATGTACGAGCACCACGACGCGGTGCTGCACGCCGTGCGCGAGGGTGTGGTCATCGTCGGCGACGAGGGTCGAGTCGTACTCGCCAACGACGAGGCGCGCCGGCTCCTCGCTCTGCCCCCGGACGTGGAGGGGCGGCAGGTCGACAGCCTCGGCCTCGACCCCAGGACGACAGAGCTGCTGCTCTCCCGGCGCGATGCCTCCGACGAGGTGCTCCCCGTCGGCGACCGTCTCCTGGCGGTGAACAACCGGTCGACGGACCGCCACGGCGGCCCACCCGGCAGCGTCGCCACCCTGCGGGACTCCACCGAGCTGCGTGCCCTCGCCGGGAAGGCCGAGGCCGCCCAGGGCAGGCTGCGGCTGCTCTACGAGGCGAGCGTGGCCGTCGGCACGACCCTGGACGTCACCCGCACCGCCGAGGAGCTCACCGAGGTGGCCGCCCGCTGGTTCGCCGACTACGTCACCGTCGACCTCGCCGAGTCCGTCCTGCGCGGTGACGAGCCGCCGCCCGGCGCATACGAGGAGGCGCCGGAACTGCGTCGCGTGGCGCTCAGCGGTACGTTCACGCATCCCCAGTACCGAGTGGGCGAGGTGTACCGGTACGCCCCCGCCACGCCGATGGCCACCGTCTTCCTCAGCGAACAGCCCGTGCTCGTCACCGACTTGCCCGCCGCCTCCGAATGGCGGGCGGGAGACCCCGAGCGCACTCGGATCGTCATCGAGCACGGCCTGCACTCACTCATCACCGTGCCGCTCAAGGCGCGCGGTGTGCTGATGGGTGTCGCCAACTTCTGGCGGATGCGGGAAAGCCCGCCCCTGGAAGAAGACGATCTGACCTTGGCCGAGGAGCTGACGGCCCGGGCGGCCGTCTGCATCGACAACGCGCGCCGCTTCACCCGCGAGCACACCATGGCCGTCACCCTGCAACGCAGCCTGCTCCCCCGCGTGCTTCCCGAACAGACCGCCCTCGACGTCGCCTACCGGTATCTCCCCGCCCGGACCGGAGTGGGCGGAGACTGGTTCGACGTCATCCCGCTGCCCGGATGCAGGGTCGCGCTCGTCGTCGGCGACGTGGTCGGCCACGGCCTGCACGCAGCCGCCACCATGGGCCGGCTACGCACCGCCGTACAGAACTTCTCGACCCTGGACCTGCCACCGGACGAACTCCTGGCCCGCCTCGACGACTTGGTCGACCGCATCGACCAGGACACGGCAACAGATGCGGACTCGGACCTGGAAACGGGCCCGGCGCAGGACCAACTCACCATCACGGGCGCCACCTGCCTCTACGCCATCTACGACCCCACCACCGGCACCTGCACCATGGCCCGGGCCGGCCATCCGCCACCCGTCGTCGTCCACCCCGACGGCACCGTGGAATTCACCGAGCTTCCCGCAGGCCCGCCGCTCGGCGTGGGCGGTCTTCCCTTCGAGGCCGTGGAACTACGGCTCCCAGAGGGCAGCAGCGTCGTCCTCTACACCGACGGCCTTGTCGAGGACCGCGAACGCGACCTCGACACCGGACTGGAAATCCTCGGTACGACCCTGGCCCACCCCTCCCGCCCACCGGACGAGACCTGCGACGTCGTCATCAGCACGCTGCAACCCGACCGCCGGAGCGACGACATCACCCTCCTCGTCGCCCGCATCCACCTCATGGATCCCGGCCGCATCGCCGAGTGGGACGTGCCGTCCGACCCCGCGGCCGTGGCGGGCGCCCGCGCCGACGTCACCCGACAGCTGACGGACTGGGGGCTGGCGGAGCAGGCGTTCACCACCGAGCTGATCCTCAGCGAACTGATCACCAATGCCATCCGCTACGCCCCCGGCCCGATCAAGGTCCGCCTCCTGTACGACCGGACTCTGATCTGCGAGGTGACCGACACCAGCAGCACCTCGCCCCACCTGCGCTACGCCGCCGACGAGGACGAGGGCGGCCGCGGCCTCTTCCTCATCGCCCAGCTCGCCGAACGCTGGGGCACCCGCTACTTCGCCCGGGGCAAGGTCATCTGGGCCGAGCAGGCGGTGACCTGACAGAGGCAGAGCGGTCCGTGCCCTGAGGACGAACGATGCCGGCGAGAGCGGGCGAGAGCAGCGATCGGGCCGGAAGTCAGCCCATGTCGTCCATGGGAGACACGATCTTCTTGCGGTACATGATGACCGCCGGACCCGCGACCGCCGCCAGCATCACCTCGGCCACGACCACGGCACGATGCCCAGCAGCGAGGTGGCACAGTCACCCGCAGCCACCGCCAGGAACCATGCGCCCGTCATCTGGCTGCCGTACTTGGCGGGCACCACAAGCAAAGCGGAGAGCCAGCTCCGCAAGGGGGTGCTGGAGTACTGCGTGCTTGCGATCCTGCGCCGTGACGGACTGGTGGAGACCCGCTGGCAGGAGTCCCCCAGCGGGCCGCCCCGGCGCTACTACGAGTTGACACCACCGGGGCATGCGGCGCTGAAGGAGTTCACCGCGATCTGGCCGCACTTCCGTGACGCGGTCGACCACTTCATCGCCGACTGACAGGAGTCCCACCATGACGATCAGCGACCATCCGCTGGTGAAGAAGTACCTGGCCGCCGTGGGGCGTGAATCGGCCGGACTCAGCCCGGAACGCCGCAAGGAGCTGCTGGCCGACCTGGAGGAGCACATCGCCGTGGCCCTCGCGGAGGAGTCCGCCTCCGGCGACGACGAGATCCGCAGCGTGCTCGCACGCCTCGGCGACCCGCGCACGATCGCGGCCACCGCCCTCGGCGAGGAACTCCCCGCCCCGCACGTCAGCCGAGGACGCACCCTCGCCCTACTGGGACTGCTGGCGGTAACCGGCCCCCTGACAGTCTTCGGACCCGTGCTGGGCATCCCGGCGCTGATCGGCGCGATCTGGTGGCTGTGGACCGCCGCAGTGGCGCACCCGCGACAAGGCGCTCGGGACGGCAGCCGCCCTCGTGCCACTGCTGTTCCTGATGTCGCAGTGGATGATCCCCGCAGGCACGCTCAACTTCGGTCTCGGAGCATTCCTCCCGGCCCTCCTGGCCGTCCCAGCGCTCCCGGCCTCTATCTGCTGTGGGCGGCAAGGCACCAGGCGTGACAGGCGATTACCTGCTGCCGATCACCTCCACCCACCCACCTGGTGCGCCGCTCGCCCCCACCACCGGGCACCACACGTCCAGCCGACCGACGAACTCTGAGCATCCCCCACCAGCAAGACGAGAGAACGATGCAGGCGCAGCTCACACACCAGATGGCCCTTGCCCCTACGGGCGACATCATGATCGCCTGCGCAACAGCTGCCATGGCCCTCGGCGTTCCCGCGCTGTACTTCGGCGCCCTGCTCAGCATCGTCAGGCCCGACCTCACCGGCGGGATGAAGCTGGTCCGGCTCGTTTTCGCCTTGATGGCCCCCTTCCTCGGGTGCCTGCTCTGGTTCCTCGTCGGTCGCCGCGACTCCCAGCGTCGGCCAGGCATCGCCTGATCCAAGAACGCCCCGTCACGTCTCGCGGTAGATCCGCGAGCACCTTCGTCGACGGCAGCACCCGCACACCATCCCGCAGTCTCCTCGACCACGATCCGGACGCAGACCGGCCAGACCACCGTGCCGTGGGCACGGCCCAGCACGCTTGCACCAGCAACACCCTCGGTCGGAGTCATTCCTGGCGCGCGGAAGTGCCAGACTCCTCTCCCACAGGAAGGCCCAGAAGAACCCTTTCCCCCCACCGCCGTGCCCCATCCGTGCCCTTCAGCGCGGTAAACACCGGTCAAGGAGAGCGCGAGAAGCACCTCCGCCAGGACCCCTTCGCCAGCGTTTCTGCTCCATGTCCTGGCGACGGCGAGCGCACAGCTCCCGCTCAGGGCGACGCCAGCGGTAGTAGGTGGACGAGGCGATGTGCAGTTCCCGGCGTACGGGCTCGACCCCAGATGCGGCTGCTCGGTAAGGAGCGCGGTCACCCGGGCCGGGTCGGGTCGAGCTGAGCGGCGAAAAGAGCCGAGGCCGTCCGCAGGACCTCGTTCACCCACTTGAGCCGAGGTTGCTCAATACGCCCCTCTTCTGCGCAGTGCCCGCAGGGATGGCGAAGCCACGTACTTCGAGACCGTGGTATCCGCCAGCCAGACGCTGAATCGCCTCTCCCAGCTTGCCGATTCAGCAGCCGCCGCGCGAGGAGACGGCCGGCGCACCGCGAGAGAGACGGGACGGCTCCATGAGCTTCACGGATTGCTCGCGCTCGCCGGCGGGCGCTACGAGAACGCCCTCGACGCTCTCACTGACGCGGAAGCTCGGCATGGTCAAGATGGGCCGCGTGGCCCTGGACGGCACCAAGCTGGAGGCGAACGCCTCCAAGCACAAGGCGATGAGCTACGGCCGCCTGGTCGACAAGGAGGAGCGGATCGAAGCCGAGATCGCCCAGTTGGAGGCCAAGGCCGCCGCTTTGCTGGCCGACGCCGAGGCCGTCGACGCCGCCGAAGACCGGAGGTTCGGCGTCGACGGCAAGGAGGTCGACCTGCCCGCCGAACTGGACCGGCGCGAGAAGCGCCTGGCCAGGCTGCAGGCCGCCCGCGCGCAGATCGAGGCCGAAGCCGCCGCCAGGGCTACGGGTACCGCTGGGTGGAGGAGCGCACCGCGGTCGTTGGCCGGACCGGAGGTGGGCGCGGCCTCAGGGTGTGGTGGCCGAGGTGCGCAGCGTCAGATGGCAGGGGTGCTCCTCGCCGTTGCGGAGGAAAGTGAGCCGTACGCGGATCTCACATGCCCTGGGGGCGAGGGCGGGCTGTGCGGAGATGCTGCCTTGGGTGTGCGTGCCGTCGGCAGCGGCTCCGTAGGCTCCGCCCCAGTCGACGTACTCGTTGCCGATGTCGTCCACCGCCTCAAGGGACAGCAGCACGGGGGTGGTGTCGCCGGCGTCCGGCAGGGGCGGGGCGATGGTGTAGTGGAGGGTGAAGGAGTCGTCCCGCCGCTGCAGGTCGTGGACGGTCAGTTCGTGGCCGCCGTTGAGGATCTTCGCCGACGCGAGGGGGGCGCGGGGGGTGCGGTGTGGTTTCAAGAGGACTCCTCGATGTCGGTGGTGTTCAGGCGGCGAGCCCCGCGACGCGGCGCGCGGGCGGCCCGGTGCGGTAGTGAACGTACTCGTGCTCCAGGCGGAAGCCGGCGGTCCAGGCCAGGAGCCGGCTGGGGCGGTTGTCACGCGAACAGGTCCAGCTGGGGGTGTGGCCGCGGGCGGCGATGTCCTGGCACAGGGCGGTGACGCAGCCAAGCGCGAGGTGCTGACGGCGGTGCTCGGGGACGGTGAGGCAGGCGACGTCCTCGTATGCGCTGCCGCGGAAGTACGTGCAGGCCATGGCGAGGACACGATCCTTCTCGAAGGCGGCCCAGCCGTGTCCGGAGGCTGCGAGGCCCGCCGGACCGCCCCAACTGGCGTGTATCCAGGCCGACTCGGCTCCCAGCGTGGCAAGTGCCGGAGCATCCGCGGGCGTCAGCCGACGCACCGTCACCCCACGAGGCGGGCGCGGCGGCAGCACGGGAACGCGGTGGACGTACCCCATGCGCTCCCACGGCGCGAGACCGTCGAACGCACGGCCCAGCAGGGGGAGGAAGCGGGCTGGTGCCTGGACGTAGTGTGCGGTGAAGGGGTGAGTGCGAGCGGGGCCAGGGCAGTTAGTTCACCGCGGAGCAGCAGGTGGTCGGCGCAGGCCATGGCGACGGCTCGGGGGGCGACGGGGCGGTCGGCCCACCAGCGACCGGCCCCGGACGGAGACCGCCGTGACCCGGGGGTCGGCGGCGAAGACGGTGAGTGCGAGCTGTGACTGGGCGTAGGCGGCGAGCCGGGAGTAGCGACGGGCCCGCTGGGGGTCGTTCCACTGGATGGAGGCGGTGCGGTGCAGTGCGGAGGAGACGTTGACGACGCGGCCGCCGGAATCTTCCCCGAGCTCTCGGCTCCGCTTGAGCAGGGGAGACCCCATCGTGAGGGCCGGCTCCAGCAGGCAGGTCAGGAGGTAGTGGGCGAGGAAGTTGACCTGGAGGACGATCTCGTTGCCGTCGGCGGTGAGGGTGTGGCGTTCTGGGGCGGCGGTGGCGGCGTTGTTGACCAGGACGTCCAGGTGAGGATGTTCGGCGAGGACACGGCGCGCCATCGCCTCGACCTCCTCCAGGCGCGTGAAGTCCGCGGAGAGCGTGCACAGTTGTGCGGCGTCGATGCCCGCGGTGGCGATGAGACGGTCGGCGGCTGCCTGCGCCTCCTCGGGGGTGCGGCCGTGCACGGGCACGGTGGCGCCGCGTTCGGCGAGCTGGCGGGCGGTCTCGAAGCCGATGCCGGAGGTGGCTCCGGTCACCAGGACGGTACGGGAGGACCGCACCGCTTTCGACGTCCCCCTGATGGGCCCGATGGCCCGATCCGCGGACGCCTCCCCATCCCGGTCGCTTGCTCAGTTCGCGGGCGTGCGCCGGTCGCGCATCGCGGCCGCCACCGTCCCTGCGGTCCCGGCGAGGAGAGGCAGCAGCATCGTGGCGAACAGCCAGCCTGGAACCTCCTGATCGGCTGTGGAGCGCCACAGCACCCCGCAGCCGATCAGGAGCGAGACTCCCACGCAGGCGTTGAGCACCAGCAACGCCCGGGCGGTGCCGAGTGCCGAGGCGCGGGTGCGCGGCCGGTTGAGCGAGGAGCTGGCCAACCCGTTGCCGAACGGCGTCGCTTCCTTCGGTAGCTCGGCCTGTGGAGTCACCCGCAGTGTCAACTCGGCGCAGGCGGTCAGCAGCACCGTCGCCCCGATGTACACGAACACCAGCAAGAACGCGCTACCGATCGACCGCTCTGTCCAGGCGTCCACACCGTCGATGCCGAGGTGCCGAGGTATCCGGCTCGGCAGATGTGGGTAGCGGAGGATGCCCCAGAGGGACAGTGCGGCGAGCAGCGCGACGTTGGGAAGCAGCCACAGCCGGACGGGAGATGAGAAGACCATGGGGTCAATTGTCCGATACTGATGAGTTCTTGGCGGGTGGCGCCGCACGTACGGATCACGTCAAGGTGGGCCTGGCCAGTGGTGAGGGGGCCGAGGCGCCGGTGGGGGTTCAGTGTCGGTATCGCGAGGGCCTGAGTTTTCTAGGTGCCCGAAATGATCCGCTGGGCTTGGTCGGAGATGGATGCCACGATCTGCGCGGCGGGGAGGGTGTTACGGATCAAGCCGGCCGACTGGCCGGCGTAGAGCGCCAGCGCCTCCACCTCGCCGGTCATCCCCGGGACCGGAACCATGTCCGCGTACCGTCGATGGGTGCGTCCTCGGCTGTCGGCTGCCTCATCCTCAGCGGCCAGATACAGGCAGGCGACCTGCAACGAACCGATCCGGTCCGGCAGCGGCCACAGCAGGACATGCTGCGCGGCCTCGGCGACCGACCGTACCTGTGCCAGCTGGCGCCGGTGCTCTCGGCCCGTGCCCTCTCACCCCCCGATCGGACCGTTACTCGGAATGCGGAGGCGCTCTGGGCACGGGGTGCTGGCCGACCCGGAGGGCAACGAGGCCTGTGCCGGCACCGCCGGGTGGATCGGGCCGGATCCGGCCCGGCAGACCGCGGCGCCGTTGCGGTCGGGATCGGACAGCAGCGGCGGTGGTCGGGGGCGGTCGCCTGCCACTGGACGACCGGCGCCTCGGCCACTCGGTCCCGGGCCCGGTTGGGCTCAGGCGAGGATCAGTTGCCACTGCTGGTTGGCGGCACCGGTGCTGGTTTCCTGCTCAAGGCCGGCGAGCTCGGCCGTCGAGGAGCCGACGACGCCGACCAGTTTCTGGCTTCGGGCGCTCACCAGGTTGACGTATCCATCGCCGACGTCCTTCAGCGTCCACTGCTGGTTGGTCGCCCCAGTCGGGGTCCACTGGACGATCGCGGTGCCGTCCGACGTCGAGCCGCCGAACACGTCCATCGCCAGGCCGGAGGCGCCGTTGACGAGCGTGAAGACACCTGGCCCGGCGGGTTGCAGCGTCCACGACTGGTTGGACCCGCCATCGGGCGAGTACTGGATCAGCCCTGTCCCGGCGGCGCCTGAGGCCGCCGGGTCGTCGATGGCCTTGCCGCTGCCGCGGTTGACCAGTACGAACCTGTCGAACGTCGCCGACTGTCCGGGCGGGAGGGTCACCTGCCTGCTCCACGCGGCCGATGCCACCGTGGTGGTGGCACTGGCCGGGGCGATGTTGTGCAGGGTGAACGAGGTCACCTGCCCCGCACTCCAGGCGAGGTCGACGATGAATCCGTGCATGAATGCCCCTCTCCAGCAGCTATGCCTGATCGGGTATACCGATGATCGGAATAGGCATTATCCGGGCGTGGCTCAGCTCGCCAAGATGTTCCTACGAGAAGGCGCTGTCGGACGGCGGAAGCTTGGAGGTCATCAGCATGAGCGACGTACGGCCCGCACAAGCGGGCCCGCGGCACTGGGCGCACTACGTCAGCGGGCGGTTCGACGAGACGGGAGTGCGCTTCCCCCTGGTCCATCCGGCGGACGGTGCAGTGATCGGAACGGTTCCCGAAGCGGACGCCGGAACGGTCGACCGTGCGGTGCGGGCCGCGCGGTCGGCCCTCGACGGGCCGTGGGGCAGCAGCACGGTGGAGGAGCGCTGCGCCGTGCTGCGGCGGATCGCCGACGGCATGGAGGCCCGGTTCGAGGAGTTCGTCGCGGCGGAGGTGGCCGACACCGGCAAACCGGCGTCGCTGGCCCGCAGCGTCGACATCCCCCGGGGGATCGCGAACTTCCGTGCCTACGCCGACCTGGCCTGGGGTCGCCCGGAGCAGGCGTTCGCCACGGCGGTGCCGGACGGAACCCGGGCGCTGAACTCCACGGTGCGGCCCTCGTGCCGGGCTCGCTCGGCTGTCCTTCATTCCTGCGGTCCGTCGTTCGCCCGCGGTGCGAGATACGCGCCGCGGAAGCGGACGGGCCGTGAATTCCCTGTGGAATCCCGGGGGTGATCAGGCGTGCCCACCGGACGAAACGCACGGAGTTGAAAACTCATGGCTTTCGCAGTGTTGATTCCCGGCCAGGGCTCACAGTTCCGTGGCATGGGGCAGGACGTCTTCCCGAAGTATCCGGGAGTGACGCAGTTCGCGTCCGACCTGCTGGGGTACGACCTGGTGGCACTATGCCGGGACGATCCCGGCGGCCGGCTGGCCGACACCGCCTACACGCAGCCAGCCCTCTTCGTCGTCAACGCCCTGCACCTGTTCGAACGGGAGCGGCGCGAGGAACGCACCGCCGATTACTGCCTCGGACACAGCCTCGGTGAGTACAACGCCCTGATGGCGGCGGGCGTCCTCGATCTGGAGACCGGTCTGCGGATCGTGCGCAGGCGTGCCGAGCTGATGGCCGAGGCGGTCGGGGGCGGGATGACCGCGGTGATGAACACCTCGGAAGCCCGACTGGCGGAGATCTTCGCGGAGGACGGCGTCGAGGGCGTTGACATCGCCGCCTTCAACACCGACGCACAGGTGGTCGTCGCGGCCCCCGAGCGGGTGCTGGAGGCGGCGCACGCCGCGCTGCGGAACAGGGGGGTGAGGTTCGTTCCGCTGCGGGTCGGCGGCGCGTTCCACTCCCGGTATATGGAGTCGGCGCGACGCGAATTCGCCCGTTTTCTGGAGGGTTTCTCCTTCGGTGCGCCGCGCGTTCGCGTCATCTCGAATGTCACGGCACGGCCGCATGAGCCCGGCAGGATTCGCGAGCGGCTGGCCGAGCAGCTGGTAAGGCCGGTCCGCTGGACCGACAGCATCCGGTACCTCATGTCGCGCGGTGAACTGGAATGCCAGGAAGTCGGCGGAAAAGACCTCACGCGGATGGTTCAGCACATTCGTACCGTCGGCGTGTGACAGCGGTTTTCAATGAACAGTGAAGGGTTGGGGAATGGGTAGGAGAGAGAAGATCAGGGACTACATGGAGGATCGGTTCCTGGTCGAGTTCGGTGAGGACGTCACACCGGACACCGACCTTTTCAAGGCCGGTGTCATGGATTCCTTCGGTTACTTGCAGCTCATGGATTTCCTGGAAGCTGAGTTCGGCATGAAGATCTCATCGGACGAGATTCTCGGAAACGTTTTTGTGTCGCTCGCCACGATCGACGATTTCGTGGCCGAAAAGATTGAATTGAACGCGTAGGTAGGGGAATTCGACGTGTGTGGCATAGTCGGCTTGGTTGCTTCCCGTTCGCTCGGTGAAGAAGTCTCTGGATGTATTACTTCGATGCTTTCTTCGATCCATCACCGAGGGCCCGACGAGGCCGGCTATTACCTGGACGATGGCGTCGCGATGGGAACGGTCCGACTGGCCATCATCGATCTGGAATCGGGCGCACAGCCCATGTCCGATCCCGGTGAACGTCATTGGATCTGTTTTAACGGGGAACTGTACAACCATGTAGAACTCCGCGAGGAACTCCGGCGGCTCGGGCGTCCTTTCCGTACCAAGTCGGACACGGAGGTCGTGCTCCAGGCGTGGATCCAATGGGGACCCGAATGCCTCACGCGATTTAACGGCGCCTTTGCCCTGGCTATCCGTGACAACGAGGCCGGGACACTTTTTCTGGCCCGCGATCGGTACGGAAAGCGGCCGCTCTTCTACACCGAGCACGACGGCGCCCTGCTCTTCGCTTCGGAGATGAAGGCCTTCGCCGCCTACCCCGGATTCCGGTTCGAGTTCGACGCGCGGGAACTCGCCTCCGTGTACACCTTGTGGGCTCCGCTGCCAGGCCGCACGCCGTTCCAGGGGGTGCGGCAGGTGCCGGCGGGCGGTTTCCTGTCGGTTGAGGGCGGTCGGCGCACCGTGACGCACTACGAGGAACTGCGCGTCGACGGACCGGCGTTCGACGGCGACGAGCGGGAAGCCATCGCGTTCATACGGGAGACGTTGCGCCGCAGCGTCGAGGTGCGGCTGCGCAGCGACGTCGAGGTGGGCGTGTACCTCAGCGGCGGCCTCGATTCGTCCATCGTCACCAAGCTGGCGACGGAGCAGTCCGCACACGAAGTCCGCACGTTCTCCGTCGAGTTCGCGGACCGGACCTTCGACGAGTCCAGCAGCCAGCAGTTGGTGGCCTCCCACCTCGGCACCCAGCACTCGGCCCTGCGCGTCTCCCACCGCGACATCGCCGACTCCTTCGCCGACGCGGTGTGGCACGCCGAGGTGCCCGCCTTCCGGACCTCGTTCGTCCCGATGTACCTGCTGTCCCGGCACGTCCGCGACGCGGGTATCAAGACGGTGCTCAGCGGAGAGGGCGCCGACGAGGCGTTCCTCGGCTACTCGCTCTTCCGCGAGACCATGCTCCGTGAGTCCTGGAACACCCTGTCCGAGGAGGACCGGCTGCGTCGGCTCGCCACCCTGCACCCGGAGCTCGCGCATTTCGGTGCCGCCCGCCGGTCCCATCTGCTGGGCCTCTTCCAGCAGTTCAGCGCCGAGCGCGCCCCCGGCCTCTTCTCGCACGAACTGCGCTACCAAAACGGAATGTTCGCCACCCGCCTGCTCAAGGACCCCGGCGACCCGTTGGAACCCATGCGGGAACTCGTGCGCGGCACGCCCGGATACCACCGTCTTACCGCTGTGCAGAAAGCACAGTGGATCGAGTACAAGACACTTCTGGCCGGATATCTCCTGTCGACCCAGGGGGAGCGGGCGAGCCTCGCCCACAGCGTCGAGAACCGTGCCCCGTTCCTCGACCCGTCCGTCGTACGCGCCGCGGCCTCTGTGAATCTCCGCTACGACGACGGATCGGACGAGAAGGCCATCCTGAAGAATGCTTTCGCCGATGATCTTCTGCAATGGACGCTCAACCGGCCCAAACAGCCCTACCGGGCGCCGGGCAGCGCGGTGTTCAAGGGACAACGGCCCGACTGCCTCGAACTGGTGCTGTCCGAGAACGAGCTGCGCCGAATCGACTGCGTCAATCCCGTCTTCGCCGGAAAACTCGTTTCGAAGATCATGCGGGCACCGGTCGAACAGATCAGCACCAAAGAGGACCAGGCGTTCGTGTACCTGCTGTCGACCGCGATCCTCAACCAGCAGTACGTCCTCGCCGGGCAGGCGACTTCCGCGGGCGCGGCATACGGCCCGAAGCGGGCGCGGATGAATCTGCGGACGACCGTCGACAAGCGGCGCGTAGCCGTCCGGACAGGAGCCGATCGATGAGCCGTCCGATCTCCGACCAGTCCTGTGACGTCGCTGTCATCGGCCTTTCCCTGCGTTTTCCCGGCTCCGACACACTCGCCGGTCTCTTCCGCGAGCTGCGTGCCGGACGATCGCTCATCTCCGAAGTTCCCGAGAGGCGTTGGCTCAAGGAGCGCTGGTTCGGCGATCCGCGCGGTGGTGCGGAGAAGACCAGGAGCGTCTGGGCCGGTTTCATCGACGACGCCGAATGCTTCGACGCCGCCTTCTTCAACATCTCGCCCCGCGAAGCCGCAACCATGGACCCCCAGCAGCGGCTGACCCTCGAACTGGCGTGGAAGGCCATCGAGGACGCCGGGTACCCGGAGAGCGCGCTGGCCGGTACTAATACGGGCGTCTTCATGGGCGTCTCACACTCGGACTATGCCGAGATGATGGAACGGGACGGGGCGAAGATCGACGCCTACCTCCCCACCGGCACCGACTTCGCCATCGTGGCGAACCGGGTGTCGTACTACTTCGACCTCCACGGTCCGAGCGTCATCAACGACACGGCCTGCGCCAGCTCGCTCGTCTCTGTCCACCAGGCCGTCGCCGCGCTGCACGGCGGCGAGTGCGACATGGCGTTGGCCGGTGGCATCAACCTGATCTGGTCGCCCAAGCTGTTCGTCGCCTTCAGCCAGGCGGGCATGCTCTCGCCGACCGGTAGGTCGCACGCGTTCGACAAGGGCGCCGACGGGTTCGTCCGCGGCGAGGGCGGCGCCATGCTGCTGCTCAAGCCGCTGCACCGCGCCGTCGAGGACCGGGACCCGGTCTACGCCGTGATCAAGGCGACCGGCACCAACCACGGCGGCCGGACCAACTCGCTCACCGTCACCAACCCCGCCGCCCAAGCCGACCTCATCGAGGGCGTGTACACCCGCGCGGGCATCCCCGTGGGCAGCGTCGGATACATCGAGGCCCACGGACCAGGCACCCCGGTCGGCGACCCCATCGAAGTACTCGGCCTGAAGAAGGCATTCGACCGCCTGCACGCGGCCGAGGGCACCCGCCCCGTGCCGGGGACCTGCGGCCTCGGCTCGGTCAAGACCAACATCGGTCACCTGGAGGCGGCCGCCGGGGTGGCGGGCATCGTCAAGGTGATCGGTGCCCTCGCCACCCGGACACTGCCCGCCACGGTGAACTTCACCCAGCCCAACCGGCTCATCGACCTCGACGGCAGCCCGTTCTACGTCGTGCGCGACACCCAGCCGTGGCAGGCCCCCGGTACCGCCCCGAACGGCGGCGAACTGCCCCGCCGCGCGGGAGTCAGCTCCTTCGGCTTCGGCGGCGCCAACGCGCACTGCCTGCTGGAGGAGCACCTCGCCGACGACCCGCCGGCCGGTACGCGGGACGGACGCGTAGAGGTCTTCCCTCTCTCGGCGCGAACCGAGGACCGCCTGCGCGCGGTCGCCCGTCAACTCCTCGCACACCTCGCCGCTTCCGCCGACGGCGACGCCGCGTCGCTACAGCCCCGCCAGGCACTGGCCGACATCGCATACACCCTGCAGATCGGGCGAGAGGCCATGCAGGTCCGCCGCGTCATCACCGCCACCAGCCATGCCCGGCTGGCCGAGGCGCTGGAGACCTTCCTGCGGGATAACCTGTCCGCCTCCGATGCCCCCATGGACGGCAGCACGGACGGGGCCGCCACGGCGCCGGACGAGGACCCGGCCGTCCTCCTCGCCGTCGCGCGGGAGTGGCAGGCCGGAGAAACGGTCGACTGGGAGGCCGGGCGGCAGCGTGCGGGATACCCGCAGGCGCGCCGCGTCCGGTTGCCCACCTACCCCTTCGAGCGCGTGCCGCACTGGTACGTGATACCCGAGGAGCGGCGGGTCACCGCCGTCGAGAGCCGCGACGAGCCGCACCCCCTGGTACACCGCAACACCTCCGTGCTCGGTCGGCAGCGTTTCACCTCCGTCTTCACCGGCGCCGAACCCTTCCTGGAGGCGCACCGGGTGAACGGCGCTCGCGTCCTGCCCGCCGCGGCGTACGTGGAGATGGTCCGCGAGGCGGTCGGCCGTGCCGTGGAACCCGACGGGCACGGGCAGCGGGCCGCCGTGATCCTGAAGGACATGACGTGGCTGCGCCCGCTGACCGTCGGCGACGAGCCCGTCAAGGTGCACGTGGAGCTCTCCCGGAACGAGGACGGTGCCGTCGCCTTCGAGGTACGGCAGGGCGCCACCGCCGGCTCCCCGGACACTGTGCACAGCCGGGGAACGGCCGAGGCACGGCTCCTGGCCGAAGCCCCGGCCGTACTCGACCTCGACGCGCTGCGGGCCGCCTCCGCGCCCGCGCCGGTCACCGAGCTGTATGCCCAACTGCGTCGCCAGGGCCTGAAGTACGGGCCTGCCATGCGCGGTCTGCGGGAGATCCGGCACGGTGCGCACGGCGTGCTTGCGCGGATCACCGTGCCCGGCGACCCGGCGCCGCACGACGGTCTGGTGCTGCCCCCGAGTGTGCTCGACGCCGCGTTCCAGGCATCGGTCGCGCTGATGACGGCCGAGGCGCCGGAGCCGCCAGACACGGCGGTGATGCCGTTCGTACTGGAACGGATCGAGATCGCCGGACCGAGCCCGGCCGAGACATGGGCCTGGGTCAGACGAGCTGGGAGCAGTGGCATGGTGGACAAGTTCGACATCGATCTCGCCGACGGCGAGGGCCGGGTGACGGCTCGGGTCCGCGGACTGGTCCAGAGGCCGGGGGCGCCGCTGCCTGCCGCCTCCGACGGCTCGCACGTCGTCGCGGCCGTCACCGGATGGACACCCGTGCCGCTGCCGGAGGGTACCGGCGAGCCTGACCCCGGTACCGTCGTGCACGCCTACCTCGCCGGGGCCCCGGACTCCGCTGCCACCGGCTTCGCACGGCTGCCCGCAGTGGCGCGCACCAAGGCCGCCGAAGGGATCGCGGCCGTCACGGACACTGTCTTTGGCGCGCTTGGTGCGGTACTGAACAGCAGGCCCAGGCAGGACCATCGCTTCGTCGTCCTGGTCGATGACCGTGTGCCGCGGCATTTCCACGCCCCGCTCACCGGCCTGTTCCGGACCGTGGCCCTGGAGAACCCCGT
Organism: Streptomyces sp. NPDC058000; assembly: GCF_042886435.1. NCBI lineage: Bacteria > Bacillati > Actinomycetota > Actinomycetes > Kitasatosporales > Streptomycetaceae > Streptomyces > Streptomyces sp. NPDC058000. The sequence continues at coordinate 152,180 of NZ_JBHVQS010000010.1, read as the reverse complement.
AGTCCGGGGACGGGTCGTCAGGGTGGCCGGGCTCGATGTGGCCGACGCGGAACTGCTGCGGCGCGTTGTGCGCGACGAGGCCGCCGACGCGGTGGCCGACGCGGAGGTCCGCTACACCGCCGACGGCGTACGGCACGTCCGCCGGACCCTGCCGGCCACGGTCGTCGAGGGACCCTCGATACCCCCACTCAAGGACGACGGCGTCTACTGGGTCACCGGCGGCCTCGGTGGCCTGGGACGGCACATCGCCCGGTACTTCGCCCGCCACGATGGCGTCACCGTGGTGCTCAGCGGGCGCTCCGCGTCCGGCTCGGACACCGACGCCGCCCTGCGCACCCTGCGCGACGAGGGCGTCGACGCGCACAGCCTGCCTGTAGACGTCACCTCGGCGCAGGACGTCGAGCGCGCGGTGAGCGCCATCATGCGCGCTCACGGCTCCCTCGACGGTGTCGTCCACGCGGCCGGTGTGCTCCGGGACGGCTTCGCCCTGCGCAAGAGCCACGAGGACCTGCACACCGTGCTCGGTCCCAAGGTGCGCGGCACCCTGCACCTCGACGCCGCGACCCGCGACTGCGACCTGGACTTCTTCGTCCTGTTCTCCTCCGTTGCCGGGGTCTTCGGCAATCCTGGACAGTCCGACTATGCGGCGGCGAACGCCTTCCTCGACGCCTTCGCCGGGCACCGTCAGGCCCTCGTCGAGGCCGGAGAGCGCACCGGTACCACCCTCGCGGTGAGCTGGCCGTTGTGGGCCGAGGGTGGGATGCGCGTCGACGATCTGACCCGCGCGTCGATGCGCGAGCGGCACGGCTGGGAGCCGCTGCCTACGGAGGCGGGCGTGCGCGCTCTGGGACATGTGCTGGCCCACGGTCCCACGCACGTCGTGGTGGCCCACGGAGTCGAGGCGAGGCTCACCGACCCGGCGCTCACGCCGGTGGCGGACGCCGGTGCCGGACGCTGGGACGACACCTCGGTTCCCGCCCCGGCGCCGTCCGGGGACGAGCCCCGGACGGGGGTCCCAGCGGCCCCCTCAGAGGAGGCTCTTCGGGCGGGCGCGGTGGTGCTCGTGACGAGGCTTCTCGCAGAGGTCCTCCAGTACCGTCCCGACGCCATCGACCCCACCGCGAACCTGGTCGAGTACGGCATCGACTCCCTCGCCATCCTCGACATGACCGCGCGCCTGGAAGGGTTGTTCGGCACGCTGTCCAAGACGCTCTTCTTCGAGTACCTCAACGTCACCGACGTGGCCGGATACTTCGCCGAGGCCCACCGGGACAGGCTCGTGAGCCTCCTCGCCGAACAGGACACGGAACAGGCCCCGGAACAGAACGCGGAGCAGGCACCCGAGCCCACCGCCCCGGCGACGGCCATGAAGCCCGCCACGGGCACCACGACGCCCGTGGCCGCGGCACCGGCCACCGGCCCGGCGGCGATCACCGTCACGGAGCCCGCGAAGCCGTCCGCCGAGGCCGACGGCAGCCGGGACATCGCCATCGTCGGCATCTCCGGCCGCTACCCCGGCGCCGCGACCATGGATGAGCTGTGGCAACTCCTGCGGGACGGGCGGCACTCCTTCGAGGAGGTCCCACGCGAGCGCTGGGACCACGACGCCATCTACAGCCGCGACCGGGCCGAGCCGGGCAAGAGCGTCATCCGCACCGGCACCTTCCTGCGCGACATCGACAAGTTCGACCCCCGGTACTTCCACATCTCCAAGCGCGATGCGGAACAGATGTCGCCGGAGGTCCGCCTCTTCCTCCAACTCGGAGTCGAGGCGCTGGAGGACGCCGGCTACTCGCGGGAGCAGATCCAGCGCCAGTACCAGGGCGACGTCGCGGTGCTCACCGGCACCATGAGCAACCACTACGGCCTCTACGGCTTCCAGAACAGCCTGGTGCGCGGAGCCCCGCAGAGTGGCAGCTACAACGCGACCATGCCCAACATGTTGTCGTACTTCTACGGGCTGACCGGCCCCTCGCTCTTCGTCGACACGATGTGTTCCACGTCGTCGACCTGCGTGCACCAGGCCGTCCAGATGCTGCGGGCCGGCGAGTCCAAGATGGTCGTCGCGGGCGGTGTCAACCTCCTGCTGCACCCGTACAACCTGATCACGTCGTCCCAGGAGCACTTCACGACGGCGACCTCCGACGTCATCCGCAGCTACGGCCTCGGCGTGGACGGGACCATCCTCGGCGAGGGGGCCGGCGTCGTGGTCCTCAAGACCCTCGCCGACGCGGAGCGGGACGGCGACCACATCCACGCGGTCATCAAGGGAACGGCGATCACCAACGCGGGCACCCGCAACGGGTTCACCGTCCCCAGCGTGGCCATGCAGGCCAGCGCGGTCAGGAAGGCCCTGGACGACGCGGGCGTCGACGCCCGGACCATCAGCTACGTCGAGGGCCACGGATCGGGCACATCGCTCGGCGACCCCATCGAGGTCAAGGCGCTGGACGACGCCTTCCGAGCGTCCACGGCCGACACCGGCTTCTGCGCCCTCGGTTCCGTCAAGTCGAACATGGGCCACCTCCTCGCGGCGGCGGGCGTAGCCGGCATCACCAAGGTCGTCCTGCAGATGCGCGAGGGCCAGATCGCGCCCTCGCTGCACAGCGACGAGATCAACCCGGACATCCCGTTCGGCGACACGCCTTTCCACGTGCAGCGCCGGCTCACCGACTGGCGCAGGCCGACCACGCTCGTGGCCGGCGGTCTGGTCGAGCACCCCCGGCGGGCCGGGGTCACCTCGATCGGAGCGGGAGGCATGAACTCCCACCTCGTGCTGGAGGAGTACACCCCCGCCCCTGTCCCGGCACACGACGGCGGTCACGAACTCTTCGTCTTCTCGGCGATGACCGACGAAGCCCTGGAGAGCTACCTGCTGCGCTTCCGCGACTTCGTCGCCACGCGCTCCGACGACGACCTCCCCGCCATCGCCTTCACCCTGCGCGTCGGCAAGAACGAACTGCCGCGCCGCTGGGCGTTCCTGGCGAAGGACCGCCAGGACGTCCTCGCAGCCGTCGAACGCTACCTCGCGGGAGACCGCGACACCGCTGCCGCCCTTGCCGGGGACGGTCCGCAGGCCGGGCAGGCGCGGGAGACCGCCCTCACCTGGACCCGCGGCCACAAGACCGACTGGAGCGTGCTCGACGGCGACCGCAGGCCCCGGCGCCTGCCGCTGCCCGCCTACCCCTTCGCTCGGGTGAGCTGCTGGGTCGAGGAGGACCCGGCCGCTCCTTCGGTCGTCGCTCCGCTGGTGTTCCGCCGCGCGCTGCATCCGTTCCTCGGCGAGAACGAGTCGGACCTCCGTGGCCTGCGCTACGGCACGGACCTGCGCCTGGACGACCTACTCGATTACGGTCACCTGCGCGACAAGCGGCGCGCGGTCGTGCCGACGTTCGCCGTCGACTCGGCCCTCGCCTGCGCGCGCGTCTCCGGCTTCGCGGCCGGTGCCCTGATCCGTGATCTGCGCACCGTGGGCCGCGTCGACTGGGAGAAAGCGTCCCGGCTGGTCACCACGTTCGCCGCCGCCGAGGGCCGCGGGTACGGCACTGTCTTCACGCAGGACGACACGGGAGCCCGTACCGCGATCGCCGAGTTCACCGCGCACGCCGGTGACGACGCCGGCACGGCGGACCGGTGGGCCGGTACCGCGCCAGGCGCCGGCGATCTCTCCCGTGAAGCCGTCGCCGTACTCACCCAGGAGCAGTTCCTCGCGGAGCTGGCCGAAGGCGGCATCGAGCGGCAGCCGATGTCCGAAGGCGTGCGGGCGGCCTACTGGCTGCCGGACGGATGCCTCGCGCTCGACGTCACCGAGCCGGACTTCCAGCAGAACCACGTCAAGCGGAACGTCTCGATCGAGCCCGCCGTCCTCGCGGCCGTCGCGCACGGCGCGCAGCTCGTAGCGAAGCGAGCGGGCACGGCGAGGTGGGCGAGCCTGATACCGCACCGCATCGGCGAGGCCGCCGTGGTGCATCCTCCGATCGCAGATGTGGCACGCGTCGTCCTCGACCTCGTCCCCGGCGACGGCGGACTCGGCGGACGCGTCCTGTTGCTGTCCGGCACCGGCCGCCTCGTCGGCGAGCTGACCGACGTGTGGTGGGGCGACGAGGATGCCGACCTGCCCGGACGTCGGACCGAGCGGCGTACCATCCCGTACCCCTCGGCTCCGCCGCGCACATCCGTCTCCGTACCGGTGAGCGCGGCGGCGCCCGCCCCCGCAGGCGCGTCCGCGTCCCTCGACGAGGCCACCGAGGCCACCGCCTCAGGTGAGGGTGCGGTCGGGTTTGTCGCCGGTGAGCTGCGGGGGATCGCGGCCGGAATCCTCGGGTTCGAGCCCGAGGAGATCGAACCCACCACGGGCTTCTACGCCTTCGGGTTCGACTCGATCTCGCTCGTCACCCTCGCCGGGCGCGTGAGCGAACGGTTCGGCGTGCAGGTCAGTCCGGCCCTCTTCTTCGATCTGGACACGCTCGACGCCCTGGCACGACACCTGGTGGCGGAGTTCGGCGACCGGATACCCACCAACTGCCCCCTGCCCCCGGCCCCTCCCGCCGCGCCGACGACCGGCACCGCGCCCCCACGCCCCGTCGGCGCGCAGGAGCAGAGGGCCGATGCGACCACGGCCGCGTCGGAGCGCTCGCCCGAGGCCCGGAGGGCGGCGACGGCTCCCGTCACTGAGGCAACCGGCCCCGGGGACACCGTCGACGGCTCACCGATGCCCGTCGCCGTCGTCGGCGCGGCCGGACGCTTCCCCGGTGCCCGCAACCTCGACGAGTACTGGGCGAACCTGGTCGCGGGCGTGGACTCCGTGGGCACGTTCCCGCTGCACCGTTACGACGACACGTACCGGGCGATCGCCGAGGACGCCGACTTCCCGCACCACGCGGGAGTCCTGGAGGACGTGGACGCCTTCGACGCGGGCTTCTTCCGCATCTACCCGCGCGAGGCCGAACTCCTGGACCCCCAGCACCGCCTGGCCCTGGAGACCGTCTGGAGCGCGCTGGAGGACAGCGCGTACCGCCCCGTCGACCTGCCGGTCGACACCGGCGTGTTCCTCGGCGTCTCGGGCACCGACTACGCCACGCTGCTGAGCGCCCACGGCATCGAGCCGGACGCGTTCACAGCGACCGGCAACGCGCATTCCATGCTCGCCAACCGCCTCTCCTACGTACTGGACGTACGAGGGCCGAGCGAGCCGGTCGACACGGCCTGCTCCAGCTCCCTGGTAGCTGTCCACCGCGCGCTGGAGGCCATCCGCTCGGGCGCCTGCCGCATGGCCGTGGCGGGCGGGGTGAACCTGCTGCTCAGCACGGACACCTTCGTCAGCGCCCATAAGGCGGGCATGCTCAGCCCCGACGGACGGTGCAAGACCTTCTCCAGCGAGGCGAACGGCTACGTTCGGGGCGAGGGCGTCGCAGCGGTCGTCCTCAAACCCCTCGCCGACGCCGAACGCGACGGCGACGCCGTCCTCGGGGTACTGCTCGGCAGCGCCGAGAACCACGGAGGTCGGGCCCACTCGCTGACCGCGCCCAACGCCGACGCTCAGGCCGACCTCGTCGCGGCGGCCGTCGGCGGCACCGACCCGGACACCATCGGATACATCGAGACGCACGGCACCGGGACGGCGCTCGGCGACCCCGTCGAAGTGCGTTCCCTGCGCTCGGCGTTCCGGCGACTCGGCGCGAGCGGCGACGGCGCCTGCGGCCTGGGCTCCGTCAAGTCGAACATCGGTCACCTGGAGGCCGCCGCCGGGATGGCCGGGCTGCTCAAGGTGCTGCTCGCCATGCGGCACGGCGTGCTGCCGGCCACGCTCCACTGCGGCGAGATCAACCCGTTCATCGAGCTGGACGGCGGACCCTTCCACATCGTGCGGGAGAACGAGATCTGGCAGCGGCCCACCGGCCGCGACGGCGCCTCGGCCCCGCGCCGCGCGGGCGTCAGCAGCTTCGGCTTCGGCGGCTCCAACTGCCACCTCGTCGTGGAGGAGTACCTGGACCCGGACACCGGCCGGGCCGACCAGGGCCCGGCCGCGGGCGCGGTCGTCGTCCCGCTCTCCGCGCGTACGGAGGACCGCCTGCGCGACATCGCGTGCAACCTTCTCGCCCGGCTGCGGGACGAGCGCCACACTCCGCTTCCGCTCACCTCCCTCGCCTGGACTCTCCAGGCCGGACGGGAGGCGATGGCGGAACGCGTGGGATGGGTGGTGGAGTCCCACGAACGGCTCGCGCAGGCCCTCGACGCGTTCGTCACCGACGGCCACGTCGTCGAGGGCGGCGCGCGGGGAAGCGTCGAACTGCCCGCCGACGGCGGTGCGCGGCGCCACGCCGGCGCCGGCGCATCCGCCACCCCCGCGACGGACCGGACGGCCGGGTACGACGACCTACGGCAGGTCCTGCTGGACTGGACCCGCGGCGCCGACCCCGACTGGCGGACACTGCACGGAGCGAGCACGCCGAAGCGTGCGCACCTCCCGGGGTACCCCTTCGCCCGCGATCGCCACTGGATTCCCGGCCACCCGCCGCGCCGCATCTCGGCCCCTGCCGCCGGGCGGGCCCCGGCCGTGCCGACGACCTCGGACACCGGCTCCGGCACCCCCGCCATGAGGACCCAGGCCATGGAGACCACCCTGCTCGTGCCCCGGTGGACGCCTCGGCCCCGCACGGCGGCCGAGAGCGCGACTGCCCCGGCACGGCGCCTGGTCATCCTCCTGGAGGAAGCCCAGGCCGCGCGGGACGCCCTCGTCCAGGACCCCGACGTGCGCTGCGTGACCGTCACCTCGCCCAAGGAACGACTCGACGGCTGGTTCCGCGACGTGACGCGCCAGTGCCTGGACGCCGTCCGTGCGGCGGCGGCCGACGAACGTCCGGGCAGGACCCTCGTACAGGCGGTCGTCCCGGCCGCCGGACGGGGAGCCACTGCGTTCGCCCTCGCCGGGCTCATGCGGACCGCGATGCTCGAAGCGTCCCACTTGACCTGCCAGGTCATCGGGTTCGACGAGCCTGGCAAGGGCGGCGCGCTCGGTGTCGCCCTGGCCGCGGAGGCGGGCGTCGGCGACGACCTGGTGCTCCACCGCGACGGCGAGCGCCTGGTCCGTACGTGGGAGGCGGCCCGGGCGGCGCGGCCCACCGCGGACGGCCCGCTGCGCCCCGACGGCGTGTACCTGATCACAGGCGGGGCCGGAGGAGTCGGTTCCGTCGTCGCGCGCTGGATCGCCGAGCGCGCCGAGCGGTCCACTGTCGTCCTGGCGGGCCGCTCGCCGCGGAGCGCCGCGACCGACGCCCTCCTCGACGGCCTGCGGGCCGCCGGCGCCACCGTCCGCCACGCGCGGGCCGACATCTCCCGATGGGAGGAGACACGCCGTCTCGTGGCGGGTGTCCGCGCCGAGTTCGGCCGGATCGACGGCGTGTTCCACGCGGCCGGTGTGCTCCGGGATTCCGCGTTGACCAACAAGACCGACCAGGAGTGGGAGGACGTCCTCGAACCCAAGAGTGACGGCCTGGTCAACCTCGACCAGGCGCTCGGTGACGCGCCGCTCGACTTCCTGATCGCCTTCTCCTCCGGGGCCGCGGTCACGGGGAACCCCGGTCAGTGCGACTACGCCACTGCGAACGCCTTCCTCGACGAGTTCGCAGAGCTGCGCAACGTGCGGGTCGCGGCCGGGGAACGCCAGGGACGAACCCTGTCGGTGGCCTGGCCGCTGTGGGCGGACGGCGGGATGCCGGTGTCGCCCGCGGCCCTCGCCCACCTGTGGCGGAGCCGCGGCCTCGCCCCCATGCCCGCCGCCGACGGAATCGCCGCGCTGTCCCGCGCGTGGCAGCTGGGCGAGGACCGGGTGTGGGTGCACCACGGCCGGCTGTCCCCGGCACCCGCCACGCCGGGCCAGGAGGCTGCCGGCACCGCGCCGACCGCCTCCCGCGAGCGCGACGCCGCGGACAGCCTGCGCCATCTCGTCACGCTCTTCGCCCGTGTGACGAAGACCGCCGTGGACACCATCGACGTGGACCGGCCGCTCGGCGAGACCGGCCTCGACTCGATCATGGTCGTTCAGCTGAACCGGGAACTCGCGCTGGCCTTCGGTGACGTGCCGAAGACCCTCTTCTACGACCTGCCCACCCTGCGGAAGATAGCGGAGCGGCTCGCGTCCCTTGGTGCGGACGCCGCGCGGCCCACCGAGCCCCCAGAGCCTGCTCCCGGACCGGCCGCGGCGGAGCGCAGTGGCGGGCACGGGATCGCAGAGCCGGATGGGGACGGGCGCCGACCGTACCGTCCCGCGACGGCGGGCCGGGTAGCCGACCGGGTGCCGGGGCGGCAGAGCGCCGCGGCCTCCGTCCCGCTGGTGCGCGAGCCCATCGCGGTCATCGGCATGAGCGGGCGCTACCCGCAGGCGGACAACCTCGATACGTTCTGGACGAACCTGCGGGAAGGGCGGGACTGCATCCGCGAAGTGCCCGCCGACCGCTGGCCGTTGACCGGCTTCTACGAGCCCGACCGGCGCAAGGCTGTCGCGTCCGGACTCAGTTACAGCAAATGGGGCGGATTTCTCGACGACTTCGCCGCGTTCGACCCGTTGTTCTTCCAGATCGCCCCCCGCGACGCCTACGTCATGGACCCGCAGGAGCGGCTCTTCCTCCAGGCGGCGCACGAGGTGATGGAGGACGCCGGATACACCCGTGAGACGCTGAGCCGCCGCCACGGCAAGCGCGTCGGGGTCTTCGCCGGCGTCACCAAGAGCGGCCACACCCGCCACGGCGCCGCCCGGCTGCCCTCGGGTGGGACGGTCGTACCCGCCCTGTCGTTCGCGTCCCTCAGCTCCCGCACGTCGTACCAGCTGGATCTCAACGGTCCCAGCATGACCATCGACACGATGTGCTCGGCATCGCTGACCGCGGTGCACGAGGCGTGCGAGAACATCCACCGGGGCGCCTGCGACATGGCCATCGCCGGTGGCGTCAACCTCTACCTCCACCCGCTGGACTACATCGAGCTGTGCCACTCGGGCATGCTGTCGCAGGACCAGCACTGCCGGAGCTTCGGCTGCGGCGGCCACGGGTTCGTGCCGGGCGAGGGAGTGGGCTGCGTCCTGCTGAAGCCCCTGTCCATGGCCGAGGCCGACGGCGACCGCATCCTCGCGGTCATCCGTGGCACGAGCGTCAACCACGGCGGCCGCTCCAACGGCTACACCGTGCCGCGCTCCGGCGCCCAGGCGGAACTGATCCGCGAGGCCCTGGACCGCGCCGGGGTGTCCGCGCGCGACATCGGCTACGTCGAGGCTCACGGCACCGGCACCGAACTGGGCGACCCCATCGAGATCCAGGGGCTGACGACCGCTTTCGAACAGGACACCGACGACAAGCAGTTCTGTGCGATCGGGTCGGCGAAGTCGGCCATCGGGCACCTGGAGGCCGCGGCCGGCATCGCCGGACTCACCAAGGCGGTCCTCCAACTCCGGCATCGGCAGTTCGCGCCCACCCTGCACACCGGGGAACTCAACCCGAACATCGCGTTCGACCGCACCCCCTTCTTCGTTCAGCGCGAGGCGGCGCCCTGGCACTTCGACGGTCGGCCCCGGATCACCTCCGTCTCCTCCTTCGGAGCCGGCGGGTCCAACGCCCACGTGATCGTCGAGGAGTACACACCGCCACAGACCGAGGAGCACCTTCCCGCGATGACCCAGGCATCCGCCAACGGCTCCGAGCAGCTCGTCGTCCTGTCGGCGCGCACCTCGGGGCAGCTCACCGCCGTCGCCGCACGGCTGGCCGAGCACGTCGCCCGCACCGACGCCGACCTCGCCGACCTCGCCTACAGCCTCCAGACCGGCCGGGAGCCCATGAGCGAACGGCTGGCCGTCGTCGTCGCCTCGAAGGGCGAACTCCTCGACACCCTGGACGACTTCCTCACCGGAGCCGGACCGGACCATGACGGCGCGGTCCTCCACCGCGGCACCACCACAGGCGGTGCGGCGGGCCTGGTCGCAGAACTGGCCGACGACGACGTGCGCGAGCTGCTGGCCGAACGGTGGGCCCGGTCCGGAAAGCTGACGAAGCTGGCCGCGGTGTGGGTCCAGGGCCTGGACGCCGACTGGCGGTTGCTGCACGAGGGGAGCGTCCGCCGCCGGGTCGCTCTCCCCACCTACCCGTTCGCCAAGGACAGGTACTGGATCGGGGACCTCGCCCCCGTCTCCGCGCAGAGCGGCGGGGCGGGCCCGGCCGCGCACGCTCAGGAGCCTGTGGCCGCGCCCGTCGCACCGGCCGGGCGGCCGACGGCGGAGACCGAGGCCGAGACCGAGGGCACGCGGTCGCCCGCGGCCGGGCTCCGGGCCGAAATGGCCGGCGTGTCCCCGTCGGCCCCGGAGACGCGGACGCCTGCCCCGGCGCGGGTCGCGCCGAAGAGCACGCGCACGGCGGCCCCCGCCCCGCTCGACGCGGAGGTCCCGCGTGTTGTCCGTGCCGTTCTGGCGCGGGCGCTGGCCATGCCGGAGACCGACATCGCCGACACGTCCGCCTTCGCCGACTACGGACTCGACTCCATCCTCGCCGTACGGGTCGCGCACGAACTCGGCGAGGCGCTGTCACTCGACCTGGACACGGGTGTCCTGTTCGACCACAGCTCGGCCCGACGCCTGTCCGACCACCTGCTGACGGCCCACCGCGACTCCATCGTGCTGTCCCGGCCGGCTGAGGACCCCGGACTCCCGGCAGCCGTGGCACCGGTCACCGCGCGGCCCGAGGCCACGGCAACGGAGCCCGGAACGTCGCCGTCCCAGGCGTACGAAGTCCACGAGGCGCAGGAGGTCCACACGACCGAGGCGCCCGCGCCGTACCCCGCGCCCGCGCCCGCCTCCCGGTCCGTCGCCCGCCCGCCCATCGCGGTCATCGGCATGAGCGGCCGGTTCGCCGGCTCGGACTCCCTCGACGCCCTGTGGGAACACCTGGCCGACGGGGACGACCTGATCACCCCCGCGACCCGCTGGGACATGGCCGCCTCGGGCGACGCCACGATCGCGCCCCGCGGCGGATTCCTGGACCGGATCGACGAGTTCGACTCGCTGTTCTTCAACATCTCGGGCGTCGAAGCGCGCGGCATGGACCCGCAGCAGCGCCTCCTCCTGGAAGAGACGTGGAAGGCTCTTGAGGACGCGGGATACCCGGCCCGCGCGATGGAAGAACGGCGATGCGGCGTCTACGTCGGCTGCTGGGCCGGCGACTACCCCGGAGGCGAAGGCGAGTCCGCGCCCGTGCAGGGGCTGTGGGGCACCATGGGCTCCGTCATTCCAGGCCGGATCTCCTACTTCCTCAACCTGCGCGGACCGGCCCTCGCCGTCGACACCTCCTGCTCCAGCTCCCTGGTGGCGATCGATCTCGCCTGCAAGGACCTGTGGTCGGGCGAAACGTCCATGGCGCTCGCGGGCGGTGTGTTCGTGCAGTCGACACCGCGCCTGTACGACCTCGCGGGCCGCGCCGGCATGCTGTCGCCATCCGGCCGCTGCCACACCTTCGACCACCGTGCCGACGGCTTCGTGCCCGGCGAGGGAGTAGGCGTCCTCGTACTCAAACGCCTTGACGACGCCCTCGCCGACGGCGACCACATCCACGGTGTCATCCGGGGTTCCGGCATCAACCACGACGGCGCCACCAACGGCCTCACGGCCCCGAGTTCCCTCTCACAGGAACGCCTGCTGCGCGAGGTGTACGACACCTTCGGCGTGGACGCCCGGCGCATCGGCATGGTCGAGGCACACGGTACGGGCACCCGGCTCGGCGACCCGATCGAGTTCGGTGCCCTCACCCGCGCGTTCCGCGTCGGCACCGACGACACGGAGTTCTGCGCGCTCGGATCGGTGAAGACCAACCTCGGGCACACGCAGTTCGCGGCCGGGATCGCCGGAGTGCTCAAAGTGCTCCTCGCGTTCCGGCACCGGAGCATCCCGGCCTCGCTCCACTTCGAGGCACCCAACAAGGCCATCGACCTCGGCAGAAGTCCCTTCTACGTGAACACGCGCACCCTGCCGTGGGAGACACCCGCCGGGGTGCCGCGCTGCGGCGTGGTCAGCGCGTTCGGCGCCAGCGGCACCAACGCCCACCTCGTCCTGGAGGAGGCACCTCGGCCCACCCGCGCCCTGCGTGAGCCGAGCCCGGCCCACCTGGTCGTACTGTCGGCCCACTCGCGCGAACAGCTCACCGAGCAGGTGCGGCGCCTCGCGGCACACTGCCGCGCGCACCCGCACCAGGACACCGGGGACATCGCCTGGACGCTGATGGCGGGACGGGAACACTTCCGGTACCGCTTCGCCTGCGTCGTCCGGGACCACGACGACCTGCTCCGCGTGCTCGACGCCGGAACCGGCGGACCCCGTGCCGTCATCGGCGACGCCGGTGCGGGGCGCGTGGCGGAAGCGGCGGGCGGAATGGAGCAGGAGTCCCTGCGCAGGCTCGCCGGCCCCGTGGCCCCCCACACCCTGCGCGCGGAACTGGAGGCGCTGGCCGACCTGTTCGCCGGTGGTGCCGAACTGGACTACGAGGTCGCCTTCGCCCCCGGCTCCCACCGCCGGGTACCGCTGCCCACCTACCCGTTCGCCCGCGTCCGCCACTGGGCCGGCGCGGAACTCCCCGCCGGGACTCCCGCCGCATCCGGCGAAACCGCCCAGGACGCCGCCGCACCGAGCGGATCCGGCCGGGCCCCGGCTGCGACCGACGGGCAGCGGACCCGCCTCACCCTCGGCGACTTCCGGCGGTTCCTGGACGACCACGTGGTCCAGGGGCGCCATGTCCTGCCCGGTGTCGTCTACCTCGAAATGGCCCGGGAGGCGGCGGCGCGCTTCCTCGGCGTGGACCTGGACGCGGCGGTGTGCCTGCGCAACGTCACCTGGGTACGGCCGATCTCGGCCGATGGCACCCAGGCGGACCAAGTGGACCAGGCGATGGCGGACATCGAGCTGTGGGTGCGTCGTGCGCCCGGCGGCGCTGCCTTCGAGTTCCGTTCGGCCGGTGCCAAGGACGCGGTGTTCTGCGAGGGCCGGGCCACCTCGACCGGCGCGTCCCGCCCGCCGAGGACCGACCTGCCCGGACTGCGCCGCGACTGTGCCACCACGGTGGCAGGCGAACGCGTCCACGAGGCGCTGGTGGAACGCGGTATCGACCACGGCCCCGCGCTGCGCGCCCTCCACGAGGCACACGTCGGTCCCGGCACGGTGCTGGCGGAGCTGCGGACGCCCGATGCGGCGCCGGCGCCCGCGGTCCCCTTCCTGCTGCACCCCTCGCTGCTCGACTCGGCCATCCAGGCATCGGTAGCCCTGAACATGGCGGGCGACGGCATGCCGCAGGGCACCGCCGTGCCCTTCGCGCTCGAACAGCTCGACATCTTCGCCGTGTGCGCACCGTCCATGTGGGCCGTCGTCCGCACCGCGGACGACCCGGCGGCGGACAGCCCGCTCAGCCGCCTCGACATCGACCTGGTCGACGACGCCGGAGAGGTGTGCGTGCGGATGACCGGCTACACCGCCCGCCAGGTCACGCAGGCGCCGCCGTCGCTCTTCGCACCCGTCTGGGACGCCCTCCCGGCACAGGACTTCACCGCGTCCTCTCCCGAACACGACGACCACGTCCTGGTCGTCGGCGGCGACGCCGAACAGCTCTCCCGGATCACCGGCCGCTGCGCCCGTACCACGGCGTGGCACCTGCCGCCCACCGCGTCCACTGACGAGGTGGCCGGGGCGCTGCGCGCCATGGACCCGGTCGACCACCTGGTGTGGGCGGCCCCCAAGACCGCTCCCGCGGCGATGGACGCGGCCGGCCTCCTGGGTGCGCAGACCGACGGTGTGTACGCGGCCTTCCGCATGATCAAGGGACTGCTGCGCGCCGAGTACGACCGTAGGCCGCTCGGCATCACCCTGGTCACCCGATGGGCCCTCGCCACCCACTCTGCCGAGCCGGCCTCGCCCGCCTACGCCGGGCTGCACGGGCTGTTCGGCTCGCTCGCCCAGGAGTACCCGAACTGGACCGTGCGGCGAGCCGACCTGGCGGACGACCCCTGGCCCGAGGACCTCATAGCCCTGCCGGTACCTGACCGGGCGGACTCCTGGGTCCACCGCGGCGGCCAGTGGCTGACCCGGCGCTGGGCGCCCTGTGACGTCGAGGGGACCCGCCCGGCCGGCTACCGCGAAGGCGGCGTCTACGTCGTGATCGGCGGGGCCGGCGGTCTCGGCGCCGCCTGGACCCGGCACGTCGTCGAGCACTTCGGCGCCCACGTCGTCTGGATCGGGCGCAGCCCGCGCGACGCGTCCGTGGATGCCGCCCTCGCGTCCGTCCGGGGCCGGGGCAGCGTCCACTACGTGCGGGGTGACGCGTCCGACCGCGCCTCGCTGCAGGACGCGTACGACCGCGTCAGCGCCGAGTTCCCGCGAGTCCACGGTGTCGTGCACGCGGCCCTCGTCCTGCGCGACCAGAGCTTCGCCACCATGGACGAGGAGACCATGCGCGCCAGCCTCTCCGCGAAGGTCGACGCCGTCGTCACCACGGCCGAGGTCTTCGGCGGAGAGGATCTGGACTTCGCTCTGTTCTTCTCCTCCGTCCAGTCCTTCGCCACGACCGCCGGACAGGGCAACTACGCGGCGGGCAGCGCCTTCCTCGACGCCTACGCGCGCCTGCTGGATCGGCACTGGAACTGCCCGGTGAAGGTGATGAACTGGGGTTGGTGGGGGAGCCAGGGCAGCGTCTCGTCGGCGTACTACCGCCGTCGTATGCGTCAGGCCGGCCTCGTCTCCATCGAGGCCCCCGAGGCGATGGCGGCCCTCGACGTACTGCTCGGCGGACCGTACGGCCAGATGGCGTTCGTCAAGCTCACCGGGACGGACGCGCTGACCGCCGCCGAACCGTCGGTGCGTGCGGCCCTGCGCCCACCCGCCGCCGAGCGCGTGCCTGCCCACGCGCTCACCGGGCACGGGACGCCGCGCGAGGAACGGGAGGTACTCGGCTCCGTCGCCGCATGGCGCGAGAACGAGCGCGACCCCATGCTGGGCCGCGTCCTGCGGGCGCACCTCGTGGCCCTCGGCGCGCTCGACCCCGAGGAGCGGGTCCGCGAGGACGCCTCCGGCACCGCCGCCGAGGCGGACGCCGGTGTGCGCTGCCGACGTGCGGGCATCCTGGAACGCTACCGGCCCTGGCTGCGCCAGGCGCTGCGGGTCGTCCCGGACACCGCGCCGCCGCTGCAGACCGTGGAGCGCGAGTGGGACGAACGGCGGCGCGCCTGGTCCTTGGACGCGGGCGTCAAGGCCGAACTGGAGCTGGTGGACGCGACGTTGCGGGAGCTGCCCGGCATTCTGACCGGCGTCAGGCGCCCCACTGACGTCATGTTCCCCCGAGGCTCCTTCGGGCTCGTGGAGGGCTGCTATCGCGACAACCCGGTTGCGGACGCCTACAACCGGGCCGTGCAGGACACAGTCGTCCGCCTGGTGACCGAGTGGCTGAGCCAGGACCGGGGAGCGAAGATCCGCATCCTGGAGATCGGTGCGGGCACCGGAGGCACCAGCGTCGGTCTGTTCCGGGCGCTGAAGCCCTTCGAGGACAGCATCGAAACGTACCTGTACACCGACCTGTCCAAGGCGTTCCTCAACAACGCCCGCGCCACGCACGGTCCCCACGTGCCCTACCTGGACTGCGCGCAGTTCGACGTCGAGCGGCCGCTGGCCGGCCAGGGCATCGAGGAGGGCGGCTTCGACATCGTCGTCGCCGCGAACGTCCTGCACGCCACCGCGAACATCCGCCGCACGCTGCGCAATGCCAAGGCCGCTCTGCGCGACGGCGGTTGGCTGGTGCTGAACGAGCTGTCGCAGTTCGACGTCTTCAGCCATCTCACCTTCGGTCTGCTGGAGGGCTGGTGGCTGTCCGACGACACCGCGCTGCGCATCCCCGGTTCGCCCGCGCTCTCTCCCGACGGCTGGCGTGAGGTCCTGCGCGGCGAGGGATTCGCCACCGTCGCGTCCGTGCTGCCCCAGGCAGCCGAACTCGGCCAGCAGATCATCGCCGCGGAGAGCGACGGCACCGCGCGCCAGCCGGTCCCCGGACGGACCCCCCGGCCACACGTCGCACCGGCCTCGTCTTCCGGTGCCGTGACGGTCTCCCAGACGGACACCGCGACTCCGGCCGATGTGCCCGACCCCGCCGCGACGCCGCATACCGTCGTGATCTCCGGCAACGCCGCGCCCGGCGAGGCCCCGCGGCCGCAGACGCCGCCGACCGTACCGGCGGAGCGTGTACCTGCCGGGCGCGAGCCTGCCCAGCGCGTCCAGGCCGAGCCGGACCCGGCCGGGCCCAAAACCGCCGAGGCCCTCACCCGCCACCTGAGCGAAATGGCGGCCCAGATACTGGGCATCCCGGCGGAGCGGATCGATCCCGCGGTCCCACTCACGTCCTACGGTCTGGACTCGTTGCTCGTCCTGCAACTGACCAACCTGATCCGCGCCGACCTCGGTGACGACGTGTCGTCCACGCTGCTGTTCGAGGTCGAGTCGGTGGACGGCCTGGTGGCGCACTTCCTGGCCCGACGCGCCGACGCGGTCGACGCCCTCGTGGCGCCCCAGCCAGCTGCGGGCAGCAGCGAACGCTGGCCCCTGTCCCGCAGCCAGAGCAGGCTGTGGCACGGACACACGGGCCAGCCGGACGCCCCCACCTACAACACCCCCCTCCTGTTCGAGATACACGGCGCCTTCGACGAGAAAGCGCTGGAACAGGCGTGCCGCACGCAGCCGCGACGCCACCCGATGCTCGCAGCGGTCTTCCGCAAGGAGGACGGCGTGCCCCAGATGGAGATCGACCGGACGCGTGAGATGTCCTTCGAGACCGTGCTCGTCACGGCCGCCTCGCGGGACGAACAGCTCGACGAGCTACGGGAATTGGTCAACCGCCCGTTCGACCTGGAGGCCGGACCCCTCGCGCGGGCGCACCGCGTCACACTCGACTCCGGGTCCGGCGCCCCGCGGCACCTGCTGCTCGTCACGGTCCACCACGTCGTCATGGACGGAACCTCCGCCGCGCTCCTCGTCCAGTCGCTGAAGGACGCCTACACCGCGGCGCTGCACTCCCAGGAGCCCCCCGCCCCTGACCCGGACGAGACAACCTTCGCCGACTTCGTGGCCTGGGAGGCCGCCCTGCTCAACAGCCCCAAGGCCGAGCGGCACCGCGCCTACTGGCTGAGTGAACTGCGCGGCGCCCGCGGCGATCTCGCGCTGCCCCGTGACCACCGGGACACCGCCGGGCTCGCCCCCCGCACCGGCTTCGTCCTCGTCAAACTGACCCCGGACGTCACGGAGACCTTTGTCGCGCGAGCCCGCGCGCACCAGTCCAGCGTCGCCGCGCTCTTCCTCGCCACGTACACGGTCTACCTGCACGCTCTGACCGGTCAGTCGGACCTCGTCGTCGGTTTCACCACGGCAGCCCGCTACGAGGAACGGTTCAAGAACGTGATCGGCCAGTTCATCAACTTCCTGCCGATCCGGTCCACGCTGAGCGGCGAGGAGGACTTCAGCGCCTTTGTCAGCCGCGTCGGTCGGGCCGTCGTCCAGGGCATCGACCACGGCGCCTACCCCCTGCTGGAGATCGAGCGGGCGCTGTCCGAGGAGGAGAGTCGCCCGGTGACCCCTCTGCTCACCACCAACCTCATCTTCCAGAACTTCAACGGGGCGTCCGTGTTCACCGGGGCCGGCGGCGCCGAGGCCGGCCCGCTCGACCTCAGGCCCTTCGACGACCTGCCGGACTGCGGCGAGATGCCGGTCACGATCGAGATCTACCAAGGGCCGGACGGCTACAAGCTGTTCTTCAAGTACGACGCGCACGCCTTCGAGGCGTCCACCGCACAGTCCATGGCGGACGAACTGGGCCGCGTCATCGAACACGTCGCGCACACGGCGGACTTCCGGATCGGCGATCAGCCGTGGCGCCACGCGGACCACGCTCCGGCGGACGCCGACGCACCCGCCGACGACGCCGACGAAGCGCGCGAAGGGGACGAGCACGTATGACAGGCGCATCCGCCACCTCGGCCGCCCGCTGGCTCAGACGGTTCCATCCGATCCCCGAGGAGGGGCCGCGACTCGTCTGCTTCCCCCACGCCGGGGGATCGGCCTCGTACTACTTCAAGCTGTCCCGCGTGCTGCACCCGTCCATGGAGGTCGTGGCCGTCCAGTACCCCGGACGGCAGGACCGCCGCACGGAACCGCCGGTCGGGGACATCACCCGGCTGGCCGACCTCGTCACCGACGAGCTGCGGGCCGCCGGACCACGCCCGACGATCCTGTTCGGCCACAGCATGGGCGCCGTGATCGCCTTTGAGACGGCCCGCAGACAGGAACGTGCCGGAACCGGGCCCCTCGCCCTGATTACCTCGGGCCGCCGGGCCCCCTCGACCACGCGTTCCGGAGCTCCCCTGCTGCACCTGGTCGACGACGCGCGCATCGTCGACCAGCTGCGGGCCCTGGACGGCACGCACAGCCAGATACTCAAGGACGAGCAGCTGCTGGCGATGATCCTGCCGGCGCTGCGCAGCGACTACCGGGCGGTCGAGACGTACACGTACGTGCCCGGACCACCCCTGCGTTGCCCGGTCCTCTCCCTCGTCGGAACCGACGACCCCCAGGCCACGACCGACGAGGTCAGCGCCTGGGCCGGGCATACCGACGGCCCATTCACCCTGCGGGTGTTCGACGGCGGCCACTTCTACCTCGACACCCACACCGACGAGATCGCGGACGTGATCCGCAGCACCACAGGAGGCATGTCATGAGCCGAAGAGAACATGTGGTCCACGTCGGCTTCGCCGACCAGGACGTCTCCCACATCGACTTCGACAGCTACGACGTCACCCTGCTGCTGGACGCGTACAACCACTCGCTCATGCCGCAGCACACGCGGGACCGCTTCGCGCGCATCGGCATCATCGACACCCCCCACCGGATCAACGTCGAGGACTACGACCTGTCCATCGGCCAGATGATCGACCACGTCCGCGAGTTCGCGCGGGACCTCGGCGCGCCCCGAGCCGTCGTCGGCCTGTACGAGCACACCGTGCTGCCCGCCGCCCGGCTGCGTGAGGCGTTCGGCCTGCCGGGAACCGACGTACGCACCGCTCTCCTCACCCGCGACAAGGTCCTCATGAAGGAGGCCCTGCGCGAGGTGGTGCGGGTGCCGCGGTACTGGAGCGTGGGGAGCGGCACGACGGAGGCCGAGCTGACGGAGATCGCGGCGGCGCTGCCGGGGAAGGTCGTGCTCAAGCCGAAGTGCCAGGCGGCGAGTTTCGGCGTGGAGATATTCGACGACGCCGAGAGCTTTTTGCGGCACGTGCGGGACCGGGGCATCGAGGACGGACACCATGTCGAGGAGTTCGTCGAGGGAGACGTGTGCCACTTCGACGGGTTCGTGCGCGACGGTGAGATCCGGTTCCTCCACGCCTCCCGCTACCTCGGCGACTGCTTCAGCTTCCAGTACCGCCGGGAAGACCTCGCCTCCGTAGCCCTGGACGACCCGGACGAGGTGGCGGCGATCCGCGACTTCACCCAGCGGGTGCTGACCACCCTGGGGCTGCGTGACAGCGCCTTCCACCTGGAGGCGTTCCGCACGCCGGAGGGCGGACTCGTCTTCCTGGAGATCGCGGGCCGGTTCGGCGGCGGCTACATCCGGCGCCACTTCGAGGTGGCCTATGAACTCGACCTCATCCGGGAGTCCATCGCGGCCTGCATGAACCTGCCCTCCGCCGTGGACAGGCCCCTCACCAACCTCGACCTGCGCGATGCCGGACGGGGCGTCGCGGGCTGGGTGCACCCGGCGCTGCGGGAGGAGGCCAGATGCAGGGTGACCGAGGTCAAGGGCCCCGACACCTATCCCGCCTCGGTGATCCTCGCCGAGACGCCCGAGGTCGGCACCGTCTTCAACGACGCTCCTGGCCTCTTCGTCGGCAGTGGCCTGTTCATCCTCGCGGGGGAGAGCACCGCGCAGATCGAGCAGGACGCCAGGACGATCATGGACGCGTACGACGTCGAGGTCGAGGTCCTCCCGGCACCGGAGCGGTGACGGTCGACACCGCCGCGGTGATCCGTGCAGTGGGACAGAGGACCCGCCCGGCGCCTCTGTCGCCGCGCCACACCAGGACCCGGCGCAGGGCCCGGCACGGCGACAGACGATCCCTCATCCGGCAGACCACGGCGCCCCTGGGCGCCCGGAACGGAGAACGGTCAACCCATGACACACCCGGCAACGGCCGGTCCGGAAGAGCCGGCCACTGCGGAGCTGCTGCGTTCGGTGTTCCGACAGCATGCGGCCGGCGTCGCCGTGATCACGGCCTTCGGCGACAAGCCCGTGGGATTCACCGCCACCTCGCTCAACTCGGTCTCCCTGGACCCACCGCTGGTCTCGTTCGGCATCGGCACCTCGAACTCCTGCTGGCCGGTCATCGCACAGGCCGAGTACGTGGGAGTGCACCTTCTGGCCGTCGACCAGCGGGAGTTGGGGGCCACGTTCGCCCGCAGCGGAGCCGATCGCTTCGCCGCCTCCACCGCCTGGCATCCCGGCCCCAACGGCGTGCCCCTGCTGGACGGGGTCCTCGGGCGGCTCGTGTGCCGGATCGTCGCCCGCATGCCCGCTGCGGGCCACCGCATCGTCGTCGCCGAGGC
This sequence comes from Streptomyces sp. NPDC058000, assembly GCF_042886435.1. NCBI lineage: Bacteria > Bacillati > Actinomycetota > Actinomycetes > Kitasatosporales > Streptomycetaceae > Streptomyces > Streptomyces sp. NPDC058000. Next base: position 131,530 of record NZ_JBHVQS010000010.1, on the reverse strand, counting down.
CCTCACCGGACGTACCTCGGGACGGGGCGGGCCTCTGCTCTACCACGACGGCGGCTTCCACCGCCTGGCGCCACTGCTTCGGTGAACGCCATGTCGGCGATCAGTACCAGGGGCCGGGTGCACGTCATGGTCGTCACCACGACCTTCACCGTCGAGGTGATGTGCGGCTTCCCGGACCGGATCGCCGGCCACTTCGACCACAGGGTTCACCTCGTCGCCGACGGACGCTGCGCCCACCGCTCCAAGAAGGTCCGCGACCGGCTCGCAGCTCCACCTGGTGAGGACCGCGGGTGCCTGAGAACCGAACGGATAAGGGGAACAGTGAGGGAGACTCGATTGGGCACCGATACGAGCCGGTGCGGGCGGGGCGGTCCCATCGCCCGTCCGCCGCTGCTCTTGCGGCTCGTCGGCGGATTCGACATCCTCCGGCAGCCCAACTACCGGCGGTTCCTGACCGGGCAGGTCTTCTCCCTGGTCGGCACGTGGATGCAGCGGATCGCACAGGATTGGCTCGTACTGGAACTGTCGGGCAAGGACCCGGTGGCGCTGGGTGTGGCGACGGGTCTGCAGTTCCTGCCGGTCCTCTTCCTGTCCCTGTGGGCAGGCGTACTCGCCGACCGCCTCAACGTACGCCGGGCCTTGATGGTGCTGCAGTCCCTGATGGGAATGTGCGCACTCGTCCTGGGGCTGCTGGAGCTCACCGGTTCGGTACGGCTCTGGCACGTCTACCTGCTGTGTTTCGCCCTGGGCTGCCTTTCCGCGCTGGACGCTCCGATCTTCGAGTCGTTCGTGGTGGAGATGGTGGGCAAGGACGACGTGTCCAAGGCCGTCGCGCTGAACTCGACGACGTTCAACGTGTCCCGCGTCGTCGGTCCGGCCCTTGCGGGCTGGGCCATCGGCTGGTGGGGCACGGGGCCGGTCTTCCTGTGCAACACCGTGAGTTTCGCCGCGGTGGTCGCGGGGCTGATGGCGACCGACCCGAGCACCCTGCACCGCAGGCCCACCGCGCGGCGGGCTCGCGGACAGCTCGGCGAGGGTCTGCACTACACCTGGAACGATCCGGATCTGATGCTCCTGATGGGCCTCACTTTGGTGGTCGGCACGCTCGCCAGTTTCAGCACCGCCGTGGCGACGGCCGCTGCGAAGGTCTTCGGCGCTGGTGCCGGCTCCTTCGGGCTGCTGTCGACGCTGCTGGCGCTGGGCATGCTGGCAGGCTCCATCATCACCTCGCTGCGCGGCAAGACCTCCCTGGAACGTCTGCGGGTGCTGCTCGTACGGTCCGCCGCCCTACTGGGGGTACTGGACCTGGCCCTCGGGCTCATGCCCGGCATCTGGCTCTTCGGCTTGCTGCTGGTCGGCACCGGGACCGCAGCGACGGTGTTCGTCATCGCGGCACACACCACCGTCCAGATGTCGGTGAGCGACGAGGTGCGCGGGCGCGTCACGGGCCTCTACATGCTGGTGCTGCTCGGCGGCACTCCCCTCGGCGGCCCGCTGACCGGCTGGCTGGCCGACGCACTCGGTGGCCGGGCGCCCTTCGTCCTCGGAGGCGCGGCGATCCTCCTGGCGGCCGGCATCGTCGCAGCCGCGTTCCATCGCCGACATGGACGGACGGCGGCCGACGCCCGCGCCGTCGGGCCGTCCACAACCTGACAACCTCCGCGAGCGGTGCTCCCCTCGCGCCGAAGAACGACCGGCAGCCCCTGACCGGGGCCCGCCCTTTGAGGAGACGACAAACCATGCCCGTGAGCTTCGTAGGCTCTGCCATGACCAACGACGGTTCGGAGACCCGCGCGCATTCCGGCCCGGTGTTCGACAAGGAGTACACGCTGCGCCTCGCCCAGGCACACGAGGAGGCCGGCTGGGACCGCCTGCTGATCGCTTACCGTTCCAACTGGCCGGACCCCGCGCAGATCGCCGCATACCTCGCCGCGAACACCGACCACATCGAGTTCCTCGTGGCGCACCGGCCGAACGTGTCCTATCCCACCTTCGCAGCCACCACGTTCGCCACCTTCGACCATGTCACAGACGGTCGGCTCACCCTGCACTTCATCAGCGGGGCCTTCGACGACGACCAGCAGCGCGAGGGCGACTTCCTGAAGAAGGACGAGCGGTACGCACGCACTCGCGAGTACATGCAGATCGTCAAGAAGGCGTGGACCTCGCACGAACCCTTCGACTACGAGGGCGAGCACTACCGCTTCCACGACTTCGTCAGCGACGTCTTCCCGGCGCAACAGCCCCGGCCCGCACTCTCATTCGGCGGCTCGTCGCCAGCGGCGTACGCGGTTGGCGGCGCGGAGGCGGACATCTACGGCCTGTGGGCGGAGTCCCTGGCCGGCACCGCCGAGCAGATCAACTCCGTGTACAGGGCGGCCCAAGCGGCCGGACGCACCGAGATGCCCCGTCTGCACTGCGCCTTCCGGCCGATCCTCGGCGCCACTGAGGAACAGGCTTGGGAGAAGGCGCACCGCGTCGTCGACCAGATCCACGCCCGCAAGCAGGGGCTCAGCAAGAGCGCGGACGTTGCCTCCTACCGTCTGCGCCAGCTTGCCGCGCAGGGCGAGCGCTTCGACCGCTGCCTGTGGACGGGGACCGTGGCCGCCACCGGCGGCGGCGGCCCCGTGGCGGCGCTGGTCGGCACGCCCGAGACGGTCGCGGCCGCGCTGCTCGACTACGTCGACCTCGGGGTGGAGATCATCGCGGCCCACGGCTACGACTACCTGGAGGACGCCGTCGAGTTCGGGCGCGAGGTCATCCCGATCGTGCGCGCGGAGGTCGCCAAGCGCGACGCCCTGCGGCAGAAAGCGGCGGACGCCTCAGCCCCGGCCGCAGACGCCGCCGGTCTGCGGCCGGTCGGCGGCTGAGTTCAGCAGCGCGTCCGCGAGCTGCTGGAACTGGGCCCCGCGGCTTGCCTTCACCAGGACGACGTCGCCCGGCTGGAGGATCGAGTGGAGCAGCTGCACGGCGGTCTCCTGGTCGGGCGAGCACATGGCCGTCCCGCCGGCGCTGCGCACGCCGTCCATCATCCATCCGGCGTCCTCCCCTCCCACCAGAATGATCTGGTCCAGGCCACCTCTTCCCGGCACAGGCGCTGCTGACCCTGCTGGGGCTGCCCCGGACAGAACGCGACCAGTTCATCGCGTGCAAGACGGCGGCTGTCGAACTCACCGCTGACGCCGCGGGCGAGCTGGCCCTGACCGGCGAGGAGCGGGCGGCGAGGACGGCGCAGACGATAGCCACGGCCGGCTATCTGACAGAGCTGATCCAGAGCCGTCGCGCTCACCCCGGCGACGACATCCTCAGCGACATCCTGGCCATCGAGGGCGAGGACCGGCTGTCCGACGCGGAAGCCATGGGCCTGCGCGTGATGCTCATCCTGGTTGGTCTGGAGACCGTCACCGACGCACTGAGCCTGGGGATGGAGCGCTTGACGAGCGCCCCTGAACGGCGTCGTGAACTGGTGGCCAACCCGTCCCTGTGGTCGGCTGCGGTGGAGGAATTGCTGAGGCTGGACCCGCCTGCCCCCTTCCTGCCGCGGGTCGCAACCGAGGATACGGAGATCGCCGGTTGCCCCGTGGGAGCCGGAACCGTGGTCAACGCCCATCTGTCCACGGCCAACCGGGCAACTGCGGGCGCGGGTCAAGGAACTCGAACTCGAGCGGGAGATCCTGCGGAGGGCCGCGAAGTATTTTGCGGCGGAGACCAGCTGGTGAGCAGCCGCTTCCAGTTCGTCGACGATCAACGTGACGCCTTCGGCGTCACGCGGCTGTGCCGGATGCTGCGAGACGCTCCAGGGACGGAAGCGGTGGAACGGGGCCCGTGAGGCTCGTCTCGCGGTCTTCCGCCGGGCGACCCGCTACAACACCCGGCGACGGCACTCCCGCCTCGGCCAGATCAGCCCGATCGCCTACGAGCAGCGATCAACTACGGCGGCCACCGCCGCATGACAACCGGTGTCCACGATGAAGGGGAAAGCCCCGTACAGCTCCCATTGGCCGCCCGGCCCGAAGCGCTCCACGATCCCGAACGGGACGGCGGGGCCGTTCTCCCCGGTGGGGGTGGCCTTCTTCGGTCGTGCGCCGTCGACTCCACGGTGGCAGCTGGCCGGGAACCAGCGGTTGCCGGTGTCACGGTGATCCGCCCTTGATCCGCATCAAGCATCCATCCGCTGTTTGTACGGGCCTTCGCTGGTACCAGAGTTCCGAGTTCTTTTGGCTCCGACGCCCGTTCGATCGCCGGGCCGGTCAGGAGCCATCCCGCGGCGGGCCGCAACCGGATCTCGTCCGGTGGGGGCGGCTGACGCCGCAGAGGGCCGTGGGGAGCAAGAATGTCCCATCGCAGATTGTCGTAGAAGTCAAAAGCACAGCGGTCGGCCATCGTGTGCAGGGGATACGTCCCCAAGTCGGGGTACGGCGCCTGCGTGGAGGCATACGGTTCGTTCTGCAACGTGTCGAAGACCGTCAGGGCTTCAGTGCACTGGCGTGTGAAGTCCTTGTCCTTGAGCACGTCGTCGGGAGCCCAATCGGCCTTCTCGGACACGTGCACGTCGTTGAGCCGCTCAATACCGAGGTCGGTGTCCAGACACGACTGCCACGGGGCCGAACGCCGGGGACGCTGCCTTCCGGGCGAGGGGTTTGGTCGGTGGTCACCGGCTGTCCTCCCTTCTTGCTTCCTTTGGGACGAGCGGGTCAGTTCACGGTTGCCGGGCTGGGTGCGGGTGTGGCCGCTATGGCAGCCCACGATGCGCGTTCGACGACCAGGCGGCGCAGCGTGCGTACCTGGCGCGGTGCGTTCCAGCCGAGTACGCCGACCACGTTCCCGTGGTGGCCGTAGGCGGCGGTGAAGTGGCCGTCCGACGGAGCGCCTTCGACGATCCGCATCTCCGCGTCCGGCGGGAAGATCCCGTACGCCTGGATCCTGGTGTCGTACTGGTCGGTCCAGAAGTAGGGCACGGGAGCGAACGGGGTGGCGTCGCCGAGCAGGTTGCCGGCCGCGGCCATGGCCTGTTCGGTGGCGTTCATCCGGTGCTCCAGCCGCATGCGGGTGCCAAAGTGCGGGTTGTGCCAGGAGGCGACATCGCCGGCGGCGTAGATCCCGGGTGCCGCCTGGCAATACGCGTCGCACTCCACCCCGTCTCCCAGCCGCAGGCCCGAACCTTCCAGCCAGCCGGTCGCGGGCGCGGCACCGAGGGCCAGGACGACGACGTCGGCCGGCAGCGTGGTGCCGTCGCCGAGTTCCACTCCGGTCACCCGGCCGCCGGCGCCGAGCAGCCGGCGTACCGGCACCCCGCAGCGCAGGCGTGTTCCGTGGCCCCTGTGCAACTCGGCGACGAGCGCGCCGATTCGGTCCCCGAACGGGCGCCGTACCGGGACCGGCTCCGGGTCGACCACGGTCACGTTCAGGTTCATGGTCCGGGCTGCCGCGGCGACTTCGGTGCCGAGGAATCCGGCGCCGACCACGACCACTCGGGGCCCGGGTCGAAGCGCGGCGCGCAGGGCGAGCGCGTCGTCGAGCGTGCGCAGGACGTGGACTCCGGCCAGATCGCTGTCGGGCAGGCGCCGGGGAGCCACGCCGGTGGCGATGACCAGGGCGTCGAAGCCGATGCTCTCGCCGTTGTCGAGGCGTACCCGGCGACCCGGGACGTCCAGGGCGGCGGCGCGTTGTCCGAGCCGCAGGTCGGCCCGCAGCCGCGCGAGATCCGGCAGGGGGCGCAGGGTGGCGCGTTCGGGCCCCCAGGCGCCGGTCAGGATCTGCTTGGACAGCGGTGGCCGGTCGTACGGCGGATGGTGCTCATCGCCGATCAGGGCGAGTTCGCCGTCCCAGCCGCGGCGGCGGAGGGTCTCGGCCGCGGCGAGTCCCGCGGCCGATGCTCCGACGATGACAATCCGCTTCCCTCCCTTCGCTTTCACTCCTTGTCCTCCTGCTTCTCCTGTTCTTCCAGCCAGATCGCCTGGGCCGGGCAGAGGACGACGGCCTGCCGGACGTCCTCCACCAGGTCCTCGGGCGGGTTCTCGGCGCGCAGGACGACGATGCCGTCCTCCTCTCGCTGGTCGAACACGTCCGGCGCGCTCAGCACGCACTGGCCGGAGGCCACACACTTGCTCTGATCGACGATCACCTTCATCACAATCCTCCTCTTCCCTACGGCACTTGGGCCGCATCACCAGGTGACGGGCAGCTCGTAGACGCCGTAGACGTTCCCGTCGTGCTTGAACGGGATCCGGTCGAGATCCACCGCCAGCCGCAGAGTGGGGATGCGGCGGTAGAGGGTGCTGTAGACGACCTGCAGCTCCACCCGGGCCAGCGGCTGGCCCAGGCACTGGTGGACGCCGAAGCCGAAGGCCACGTGGTGGCGGGGGTTGCGGTCGATGTCCAGTTGGTCAGGGGCGGGGAAGGCGTCGGGATCGCGGTTGGCGACGTCGTTGGAGAGGACGACGCCCTCGCCGGTGCGGATGGTCACGCCGCCGACCTCGATGTCTGCCAGGGCCACCCGGCGGCGTCCGGTGTGCACGATGGTGAGGTAGCGCAGGAGTTCCTCGACCGCCGAGGCGACCGTCTTCGGGTCGTCGCTCTCGCGCAGCCGGTCCAGCTGATCCGGGTTCTGCAGTAGGGCCAGGGTGCCCAGCGCGATCATGTTCGCGGTGGTCTCGTGCCCGGCGGTCAGCAGCAGCATCCCCATGCCGGCCGCTTCACGCCGGGTGAGCTCACCGGTCCTGACCTGCTCGGCCAGTGTGGAGAGCACGTCGTCGGCTGGGTGAGCGAGTTTGGCGCCGATCTGCCGGTCCAGGTAGTCGAGCAGCTGTTGTGTGGCCACCCGCGCCTGCTCCACGGTGCTGGTGGTCTTGATCAGGATCTTGCTGTTGGCCTGGAAGAAGTCGTGGTCGGCATACGGGACGCCGAGCAGCTCGCAGATCACCAGCGACGGCACCGGCAACGCGAACGCCTGGACCAGGTCCACCGGCTTGGGCCCGGCGAGCATGGTGTCGATCAGGCCGTCGACGATCTTCTGAATGGCAGGCCGCAGCGCCTCCACCTGCTTGATGGAGAAGGTCGCGGTCACCATCCGGCGAAGCCGGGCGTGCTCCGGATCGTCCATGTTGATGAAGGTCCGCGACTGCCTCCGGCGCTCCTTCTGGGCCGGGCTCATATGGGGGTAGTGCGGGTGGTTGCTCTCCGAGCTGATCCGGGGATCGGCCAGCAGAGCCCGTACGTCGTCGTAGCGGGTGACCAGCCAGGGGGTGCTGCCGTCCCACAGCCGCACCTGACTGATCGGGGCCTGGTCCTGCAGCGTGCGCAGGGCCGGCGGCGGATCGAAGGGGCAGCGGGCAGCCCTGGTCATGGGGTAGTCCGCTACCTGCGCCGACGGCACATCGGTGCCGGGTGCCGAGAAGGTGCTCATGGTTCTCCGCCCTTTCCGAAGTCGGATATGGGGGCAGTGCCGGGACCGGGCCCCGGCGCGCGTGGGGCGCGACGGAGCAGGTCCCGCCTGCAGGAGGAGACACCGAAGAGCGCAGCCAGGAGGCTCAGGAGCGCGATTCGCCGCCGGAAGCACCTGGTTGCGAGGCGGCTTGGACCATCCGCCGCACGATGGGCAGGGCCGTGCGCATAGCCTCGCCCAGCGCCCGCACGTCCCGCTCGGGCAACGCGGCCAGCATGTCGGCCACCCGGGCACACTGCGCGCGCCGGCGCTCGGTCATCAGCTCTCGCCCGGCTTCCGTGATGGCAACCAGGCGGACCCGCCCGTCCTCGGGATGGCCCACGCGAGTGGCCAGGCCCTGGGCTTCCAGCCGCTGCACCAGAGCGGTCATCGACGGTTGCGCGATGCCCTCCGCCGCCGCCAGCGCGGTCAGCCGGATCGGACCTTCCTGCTCCAGCCGGCTGAGCGCCGCGGCGGTGGTCAGACTCATGCTCTGCCGCTCCGACAGAAGGTGCCTGACCATCCCGATGGCCAGCTCGTTCAGCGCCGCCGCCACCTCCTGGTGACCCTCTTCAGGTGTCTCATCCATACCCATACCTATATCACCCTTCTATATAGGATGTCTATATTCCACCTCTATATAGACAATCTATATAGGTGGGTGATATAAATGTCGTAGACCTGTTAGAGGTTCTGGTCACAACCAAGGCGCCACGGCGGCGTCGGAGGAAGGTGATGACCGTGACCTGCACCTACGCCCCAGAGGCACCTCCACGGCAGGGTCCTGCTCGCAGTCCGTCGGCATCCGTCGGCACATGGACTCTGGCGCACCGCCCGGAAGCCGCCGGAGAAGCCCGCAAGATCACCAAAGAACTCCTCACTCAGTGGAGCATCGCCGAGGACGCGGCCGACTCGGTCCTTCTGACCGTCTCCGAACTCGTCACCAACGCCGTGGAGCATGCCCGGCCCCCACTGCACTTCGGACTGAGCCGCGACCCGGGCACCCAGCGAGTGCACATCGAGGTGTTTGACGGAGGCCCTGCCACCACGGAGGGCGACTGGGCAGCCAGCGGCACCCCCGACGAGCACGGCCGCGGACTGAAGATTGTCGAGCACCTCACCGCCGCGCACGGCGACCGCGAGGAACCCGGACGCGCTGTCCACTGGGCCGACGTCACCAGCATGCCCTGACCCGACCGCGCGGCAGAGCCCGGCGCTCGCGATCGCCCCACGTCCCGTACGGAGCGGCCAGTGAGAATCAGGTACGCCCGCACCTCGACCACCCGGCAGGCACTGGCGAGCCAGTTCAAAGCCCTCCTGCCCACGCGGTCGGCGGCGTCTCAATGGACGGTGCCAAGCCGCCTTGAGGGGCGCTCAGTAGCCGAAGAAGCGCGGAGATCACCTTCTGGCCTGCAGCCTCCGTTTTGATTTAACGCGCTGAACTGCCGTCGAGGTGTTGACGGCTATCCACGTTGGCCATCGTCGGATGTCCTCCAACGGCCCCGAGACGCCCTGGGCTCACTGCCCGACGACAGGTTCCAGGACGAACACTGGGAACTGCCGCGAGGTCTTCTTCTGCATCTCGGCGTATCTCGGAAAGACAGCGACCGCGCGCTGCCACCACTCGACCCTCTCCTCGCCGGTAGCCTCATGGGCTGTCATGTCCTGCTTTACGGGGCCGTCCTGGAGTTCGACGTGCGGATCGGCCTTGACGTTGAAGTACCACAGCGGATGCTTGGGGGATCCGCCCAACGAACCGACCACCGCATAACGCCCGTCGTCCTCGACGCGCATCACCGGCGCCTTGCGGATCTTTCCGCTCTTGGCGCCCCGGGTGGTCATCACCACCACGGGCCACCCCGTGTCCCACAGCGTCGTCCCCCTTGTGCCGCCGGAGCTCTCGTACACCTCCACTTGCTCGCGCACCCACTGCGTCGTGCCGGGTTCATACTCGCCCTCGAGAGGCATGACATCCGTCCCCTCGTCGTAGAAATGTTCTCGCAACGTGCTCTAACGCCGGTGCATGTATCAGGCATTCCGGACGGGTGGCTCTGTTCGCGGGAAGCGACAGCGATTGCTCACCGGTTCGGGAGACGGTTTGGAGCAAGGCCGAGTCGAACAGTTCGCGGCTTTGGCCAGCACCCGGGGCAGCGGTCCCGTCTCGGCATGTCGACCCGCGGAGTTCCCAGCCGGGAAGATCCCGGTCGGGGTCAATGTGCGTGGGTGTGGGCGCCGTCGGCGGAGACCGTCTGCTCGCGCAGCGACTCCCGTTGCCGCCAGGCTCCGGGGGGTTCGCCGTGGTGGCGGCGGAAGGCGGCCGCGAACGCGTAGGGGGAGCTGTAGCCGATCGTGCGGGCGATGGTCGCGATGCCGAGTTCGCCGGTGCGCAGGTGGTCGCGGGCGAGGGCCATGCGCCAGTCGGTCAGGTACTGGATGGGGGTCTGGCCGAGCGCGTCACGGAAGGTGCGGGCGAAGGCGGCGCGTGACAGGCCGCTGATCGCGGCGAGTTCGGGGACCGACCAGTCGCGGCCGGCGTCTTCGTGGATGGCCTGCAGTGCGGCGCTCAGGCGAGGGTCGGCCAGAGCCCGGTACCAGCGGGGGGCGGTGGGGCTGCGGCGGAAGTCGCTGCGGATGGCAAGGACGAGGAGGACGTCGAGGAGCCGGTCGAGCACGGTGGGCTGGCCCGGTTCGGGGTGGGCCAGTTCGTGGGAGAGCAGTGCGATCACGTCGCGCAGTGGGTCGCCGACCGCCGCTTGCAGGGTCAGGACCTGAGGCAGGGCCTCGAGCAGTCCGCTGCCGATGTCGCCGGTGAACCGGTAGGCGCCGCAGAGGAACACGGTCGCCCGGGGGTTGTCGGCCTGCGCGTCGTGGGCGTGCCGGGCCCGGAACTCCTCCGGTTCGAGGCAGTCGGTGCCCGGCTCGTGCCCGATGCAGTGGTCTGGTCCGCCGCGCACCAGCGTCACCTCGCCGGGCATGAGTTCCACCGCACGGCCCGGGTCGGTGAGCCACAGCCAGCCGCGGCCGCGGACCACTGTGTGCACGGCCAGCTGGATCGAGCCGGCCAGCCGCAGCCCCCACGGCGGCTCGGCGACCGTGCGGGCGAAGACCGCGCCGCCGGCGCGCGCCCGCGCCAGGTGATCCTGCAGTATGTCCACCCGACCAGTATCGGCAAAGCGACCGTGTCCGGCAACGAGGCGATCGTTTGACGTAAAAGATAGAGCGATCCACGCATTGATCCGCTCCCTTGACACTCTCACGATAGATCCATGACTGGATCACCGCAGACCGCTCTCATCCTCGGCGGCACCGGCCGCACCGGCTCCCTTCTGGCGAAGAAGCTCACCGAACGCGGCCTGGACGCCCGCACCGCGGCGCGCCACGGCGCCGACGTGCGCTTTGACTGGGACGACCCGGTCACCCACCCGGGCTCCCTGGACGGGGTGAACCGGCTCTACCTCGTCACCCCCGTCCTGCGCGTCACCTACGCCGACCAGGTGGCTGCCTTCCTCGACCTCGCCGAAACGGCGGGCGTTCGCCACGTCACCTTCCTCAGCACCTACGGCGCCGACCAGGCACCGCCTCAGGTCGACATCAGGGCCGTCGAGGCCGATCTCGCCGCCCGCGGCGGCATCACCCACTCCGTTCTGCGGCCCGGCTGGGTGATGCAGAACTTCGCCGACGCCCACCTGCCGGTCATCGACGGGGCGATCACGGTCCCCACCGGCGGCGGCGCCGAAGCGTTCGTGGACGCGGACGACATCGCCGCCGTCGCCGCCGAGACGCTGCTCGACCCCGCCGCCCACGCCGGCGCCCGGTACTCGCCCACCGGCCCGCAGGCCCTCACGTTCACCGAGGTCGCCGATGCCATCACCGCCGTGACCGGTCGGACCGTCGCGCACCACGACCTCGACCCTGAGGCATGGATCGGCGGCGCCATCGCCGCCGGCCTCGTCCCCGCCGACTACGCGGTGATGCTGCGCTGGCTGACCGGTGCCATCATTTCCGGCAACGGCTCCACCCCCAACGACGACGTCGCGAAGGTCACCGGCCGGCCCCCGACCGCCTTCCTCGACTTCGCCCGGCGCAACGCCCACGCCTGGACCGGGGGCCGGTGACCGGGCCCATGGACGACATCACCGACTTCGCGGCGCTGGACCCGTTCTTCCGCATCATCCAGGAGGGCTTGGCGGGCCTGGTCGACGGCGAGCACTTCTTCGACATCCTGGCCGAGGATGTGGTCGTCGAGTACGTGGTCTCCGTCCCCGGCTACCCGGGCAGGGTCGAAGGTCGCCAGGCCGTCGCCGACCTGTACCGCGGCTACGGCGACACCATGGTCCTGCACAGCGCGGATGAACTCGCCGTCCACCACGACCCCGCAACGTCCGTCGTCGTGCTGGAGTACGCCGTGCACGGGAAGGTGGCCCACACCGGACGCGCCTACGACAACCACTTCGTCTCCGTGATCACCATCAAGAATCGTCAGGTGACGCACTGGCGGGACTACCTCGACCCCGTCGCCGTCTTCCAGGCCGTCGGGTGGCCAGCCGAGCATCGCTAGACAGGGACCCCGAACCTGGCGACGACCAGAGGCGTTCCGCTGTTCGCCGGATCCGGTACGGACCCGGCGAACAGGGCGGTCAGTCGGGCTGCTGTTCATTCTCGTGAACATCGAACACGACGTGATCCGGACGCCTCCCGAAGTGCTGAACATCTGCTGTCGCAACCCAACCCGTGTACAAAGCCACACACCCTCGGGTTCGTGCTGAAGAACCTTCAGTTTCCGTGAACTCACGGAGGTCTTGAGGTGCCGTGAACGAACGGCGACCCCATCGGCATGTAGCTGAACGTGATGCTCGGACCGTGTCCTCCACGGCGATTGGCCGTTTCGAAGTGAGAGAGCAGGCGGTCGCGAACACTGGGGTGCACATGACGTCCACTTCCCCTCGTGGAGAGCTGATTCGTGTCGGTGTCGTGGGGCTGAGTGCGAGCGGGGGTTGGGCGGCCACCGCCCATGTGCCGGCGTTGGCCGGGCTCGACGGATACGAGTTGCGGGCGCTGAGCGCCAGCAGCGCCGAGTCGGCGCGTGCGGCCGGCGAGAAGTATGCGGTGCCGCTGACCTTCGGCAGCGCGGAGGAGCTGGCCCGCAGTGAGGAAGTCGATCTCGTGGTGGTGACAGTGAAGGTTCCTCATCACCTGGAGCTCATCCGACCCGCGCTGGAAGCGGGAAAGACGGTGTTCAGCGAGTGGCCGCTTGGTGCCGACCTCGCGCAGGCCGAGGAACTGGCCGACCTCGCGCATCGGCGGGGCGTGCTCACGGCTGTCGGCCTGCAGGCCCGGTCGGCTCCGCCGCTTCGGTATCTGCGGGACCTGGTCGCCGACGGCTACGTGGGGCGGGTGCTGTCGACCAGCATGCTCGGGTCGGGCTGGATCGGGGGCGCCACCTACGACGACAACTATGCGTACGTGCTGGACGTCACGAGCGGCGCCACGCTGCTGTCGATCCCCTTCGGGCACTCGGTCGACGCGCTGACCATGGTGCTCGGGGAGTTCCGCGAGGTGTCGGCTCTCATCGAAAACCTGCGCCCGGAGGTCACCCACGTCACCAGCGGGGCGGTCGCGGCCAAGACCGCAGAGGACCAGATCGCCGTCACCGGGGTGCTGGAGTCGGGGGCCGTAGCCGCAATGCACATCCGCGGTGGGACGTCACGCGCCACCGCGTTTCACTGGGAGATCAACGGCACGGACGGCGATCTCGTCGTCAAGGCCGACCAGGCTCAGTGGTGGTACGGGGGGCTGCGGCTCAACGGAGCCCGGGGAGAGGACGGCACGTTGGCCGAGCTACCGGTTCCCGCCCGCTATCAGCGGTCGCTGACGCAATGGACCGAGCGATGCGCCGAGCCCGCCTGCAACGTCGCCCACGAGTACGCGCTTCTGCGCGACCAGATCACCGGGAACCTTGCGCCAGATGAGGACGGCGTTCCCGACTTCCGGCACGCCGTCCGGCGACACCGCGTGCTGGAGCGGATCCGAGAGGCGGCGCGCGCGGGCCGGAAGGTCACACTCGCAGAGCAAGGCTCGTAGGCCCCGAAGTGAGCCAGGTCGGGAGCTCGACCGTTTCGCCCTCGGCGAGGATGACCACGGTTCCGGTGTTCCCCGAGGCCGTTATCCCAATAGAGAAGCGAGCCTGCGCCATTCCTCTCTCGGGAGCTTGTCCCTGTGGGTGCCGGTGAGCACCTGGAGGGCCACGTGGTCCCCGCCTGCCTGATGGAAGGTGTCGATGCGGTCGCGGATGCGGTCCTCGTCGCCCCAGGCGAAGACCGCGTCGATCAGGCGGTCGCTGCCGCCATCGGCCAGGTCGGCCTCGGTGAAACCGTGCCGCAGGAAGTTGTTGGTGTAGTTCGGCAGGGTGAGGTACATGGCGAGGGCGTCGCGGGCCAGCGCGCGGGCCCGGGCCGGGTCGGTCTCCAGAACCACCTTCAGCTCCGGGGCGAGCAGCGGGCCCTCGCCGAGGATCTCGCGGGCCTGGGCGGTGTGTTCGGGCGTGACCAGGTAGGGGATGGCGCCGGCCGCCCGCTCGCCGGACAGCTTCAGCATCTTCGGGCCCAGCGCAGCCAGCACCCTGCTGTCGGCGGCGACGCCGGCCTCGTCCAGCTCGTCGAGGTAGCCGGTCATCGCCGCGTACGGGCGGCTGTAGTCCTTCACCAACGGGCCGTGGCTCACGCCGAGCCCCACCAGGTAGCGGCCGGGGTGTGCCGATTCCACCTCGGCGAAGCCGGCCGCGGTCGTGGCGGCCTCCTGCTGCCAGATGTTCAGGACGCTGGTGCCGACGACGATGCGGCGCGTCGCCCCGATCAGCGGGGTGGCGTGGTCGGCGGTGCTGTTGTTGCCGAGCCAGATGGCGCCGTACCCGAGTTCCTCCAGCTCGGCCGCGGCCTCGTCCAGTTCGCCGCGCCGGGCCGGGTCCTCCGAGCGCAGTTCGACGCTCCAGGCGCCGTACCGGCCGACTCGCTGCTTCAGGGGGACTGTGGTGTCGCTCATCGGGTGTTCCCTCCGGGTGGTGGGCTGTGCCGTGATCATCACGTCTCCAGCCACTGCCGACCGGAGGGCGTCCCGGTCGATTCCCGCCGTTCCCTCAGTTGGTCGAACGGCCCATAAGACGTCGGACACGCACGAGCCCGCCACTGTGGTGGCGGGCTCGTGCGTGTCCGGATGTGAGTAGTTGGCGTACAGAAAGTGCCGATCAGGGCCTCGACCAGCTCCTGCTGGCGAAGGCGGATTTCCGCGGCGGCAGGGCGTGCGGAAGCAGGTCCCACTGGCAGCCGGTGCGGCCTTGATAGAGGAGCGCGTCGACGATCTCCCGCATCTCGTAGCGGCCCTGGTGGCCGCTGACCGAGGCGTGTGCGGCCTTCCGCGCGGCGATCACCGGCTCGATCAGCGCCCACTGCCCGTCGGACAGGTCGGTCTTGTAGGGCTTGAGCTCGCTCACGGTGTCCAGCCCAGCAAGCCCGAGTCCACGGACCGGCTTGGATGCCGCAGTCCCACACGTTCAGATGACGACGAATCGCCTATCAACTCGTATACCGCCCTCTCAAACGACATGGCTGTCACGGATGGATGGCGTCATCGGCCTCGGCCAACGATCCCAGCGGCCGGTCAGCAACCGCCTTCGGGTGGGACCAGTCTCGGCGTCGGCTGAACTCAGCCGACGCCGACAACCAGTACTCCGCAAAGCTCTTCCCTCTGCCCGTCGCATTCTCCCGTCGGTGTCCGTCAGTGAAGTGGCCACCGACACACCCGTTGTAGCCGAGAGTCGACTCGGACTCCGAGGTCGATCGGCACCCTGGCATGAAGGTCGTCAGACCGACAGATGGAAGGGACAAACGATGCTGGCAAACGTCATGTACGTGACGCTCTATGTCACCGATCCAGGCCGCGCGCTGAGGTTCATTCGGAACAGCTCGGTCTGGAGGAGCGCGTCGACTACCCAGGCCCTGAAGGACGCTTCCTCACCGTAGGCGTTTCTGGCAGTCCGCTTGAGATCATCCTCTTCGCCTGTCGTACCCGGCCAGAGCAACCGATCGGCTCGGGGCGTCTGACGCGAGACTGTCAGGGAGGGGACCGGGCATCTGACGAGCGGCTCGGCGGACTACCAAACCAACGAAGGAGGACGACGTCATGGCCTCCACGCGCACGACCGCACTGCCCACGCAGACCGATGTCCTGATCGTCGGCGCAGGCCCCGCCGGGCTCACGCTGGCCGTCAGTCTTACCCAGCTCGGCGTGGATCACGTGCTCATCGAACGTGCCGATTCGGTCCAGCCCGGCGCCAAAGCCGCCTTCGTTCAGCCCCGTGCTTTGGAGTACCTCGACCGCATGGGTGTTACCGACAGCCTGGTGGCCGCAGGAATTCGAGGCCACCACTTCAGCGTGCACGACGGCGCGCGCACTCTGCTCCGTGGGTCCTACGACAACCTGGACACCCCGTTCCCGATGCTGCTGCTGGTCTCCCAACAGACCACCGAGGAAACATCTCAATCGCCGCCTGACCGAGCTGGGCGGCATGGTCCACCGCCGCCACAAACTCATCACCTTCAGCCCCGACTTTCCCGGTGTGACCGCCGCCGTCGCCGCGCCCGACGGCTCGGTGCGTGCCGTGTACGCCCGCTACTTGGTCGGAGCCGACGGCGTGCACAGCAGGGTGCGCTCCACGGCAGGGATCGACTTCCCAGGCACGGCACGAGAGCAGCTGTTCGCATTGGCGGATGTCCGCCTCGAGTCGGGTTCAGCTTCCGCGCTTCTGGAGGACACCACTTTCTTCTTCTCTTCCGAGGGAATGCTGCTGACGTCCCCTCTGGCCGAGGGCCAGCACCGGGTGGTTGTGTCCGTTCCTCCCGGTTCGAAGGCGCCCACCGCCGAAGAGGCCGAGACGCTGCTGGCCACCCGCGGCCCGCGGCAAGGTGGGCCGAAGGTTGTCGAGGTCATCACGGCATCCACTTACCACGTGCAGGAACGCGTGGCCGAGAGGCTCTCGGACGGCCCGGTCTTCCTCCTGGGGGACGCTGCACACACCCACAGCCCGGGCGGCGGCCAGGGCATGAACACCGGGATTCAGGACGCCGGCAACTTGGCTTGGAAGCTCCATACCGTGCTCACCGGGCTCGCCCCTGAGGGTCTCCTGGAGACATACCACGGCGAGCGCCATCCCGTGGCTTCGGGTCTGGTCGCCTTCACTAGCCAGATCACTTCGCTGGCCACGATTCGCGATCCGGAACTGTGCCAGCGGCGCAACGACATCGTCGCCGCAGCGGCCAAGGCACCTGGTATCACCGACTGGCTGGCGAGGCGGTTGTCCCAGCTCGACATCAGCTGTGCGACCGAACCGGCCGACGGTACCTACCACGTCGGGCAACGTCTCTCCCCTACGCTCGTCCCGGCCGCAGGTCTCGACTGGACCCTGGCCCTGCCGAACCCCTCCACCAAACCGACCGAGAGCAGCCGAATCGGTCCGCTGAGCTTCCAGTTCGTCGACGGGCTGGAGACGCCCCTCCTCATCCGTCCGGATGGCTACTTGGCCGCCCACGGGGTTTCGACCGATCCGCACGCCGTGCTGGCCAACCTAGCCTCCTACCTGCCCGGCGGGGCGACGCGATGAGTCGGACCACAACGGCGAACCCATCACCACTGTCCGCCGCCGTCCCAGCTCCTGTTTCCGCAGTTCCCTGGTGCTGAGCGGACTGGTCAGGGCATGTTCTCCGCGCCCAACACCTGGGAGATGACGGGCAGCGTGGCGCCCGAGCGGCTCGGCGTCGCCTCGGGCATGCGCCCTGCGTTCCAGAACTCCGGCACCGCCCTGTCGATCGGGCTGCCGTTCTCGCTCGTGATCGCCGGTCCGGCCGGGGCGCTCCCGAACGCGCTCGCGAGCGGCCTGCGGGCGCAGGGCGTGCCACGTTCCACCACGGGCCGGCACCGCCTTTAGGTACGGCAAGGGTTGGCTTTGTAAGCGACCGCGGGAGTCGTTTCGATGTGACTGCGCGGGCTGGCGGCGTTCGCCTCCCGCCCGCGTGACCGCTTTCGGGCCGTCTGCCCCGGCTACCGTCCGTGGGTCATACGGGTCATCGAGTGCCGCTGTTCGATGGATGCGGCGGTCGGGTCCGATGCGGCTGTCGTGCGGCTGGGACACCTTCCTTGCGGGCGGGCCGGGGGATACGCCCCGGCCCGCAGAGAAAACCGGTGTCGAGCGGGTTCCGAACCGCTTGCCCGTCATTCACCTGTGTGATTGCAGGAAGGACCGCTACGTGTCTGATCCCGTCGTCCTCATCACGGGCGCGCTCACCGGTATCGGCCGCGCCACCGCCTTCGCTTACGCCCGTCACGGCGCGAACCTTGTCGTCTCCGGCCGCCACGAGGACGTGGGTGAGCAGCTTGCCAGCGAGCTTGCCGACCTCGGTGCCCCGGCGGAGTTCGTGCGTGCCGACGTCCGCTTCGACGCCGATGTGAGGGACCTCGTCGACCGTGCGGTCGCGCGGTTCGGGCGGATCGATGTCGCCTTCAACAACGCCGGCACGGAGGGAACACCCGGCCCTGTCACCGAGGTTACCGACGAGGCTTACCAGGCCACCTTCGATACCAACGTCAAGGGAACGCTGCTGTGCCTGAAGCACGAGTTCCGGGTCATGAGGGAACAGAGCGGCGGCAGCATCGTCAACGTCAGCTCCGTCTTTGGCCTGATGGGTTACCCCGGGGCGACCTTGTACGTCGGCAGCAAGCACGCCGTCGCCGGCATCACCAAGGCGGCCGCGCTCGAAGGCGCCGCTCACGGTATCCGGGTCAACGCGGTCGCGCCCGGCTTCACCCGGACCGCTATGTACGAGCGGTTCACCGGCGACGACACGGCGCGTGACGCGGTCGATGCGGTGCTGCCCATGCACCGGGCGGGTACCCCGGAGGAGATCGCCGAGGCCGTCCAGTACCTGGGTTCCGGCAAGGCGAGCTACGTCACCGGGCACATCCTCACTGTCGACGGCGGCCTCATGGCGGGCGAGCCCCTGTTCCCGAACCCGTGAATCGCGAGGTCGGCGCAAGCCGCGTCGGCCTTGGCGGCGCGGCGCCCGCTTGACGGGATGTTCCGGTTCTCGTCGTGCCCAAGCGGACGGCCCCGCAGCACATGAGCGGCATCAAAAGTCACTGACATTGATCACGCCGCTCACCGAGAAACGACTCCCGAAGTCACGACGAAACTGCTCCCTCAGAAACTGACACAGCCACCGTGAGCCCGATCGAATGCGAGGGAGCAATGAGCGAAGTACGCGAGAGCCAGGGGAACAGCACCTACGACGTGATCGTGCTCGGCGCGGGTCCCGTCGGCCAGAACGTCGCCGACCGCGCCCGCGCCGCCGGCCTCACCGTGGCCGTCGTGGAACGTGAGCTGGTCGGTGGCGAATGCTCCTACTGGGCCTGCGTCCCCAGCAAGGCCCTGCTGCGGCCGGTCATCGCGGTGGCCGACGCCCGCCGCGTGGATGGTGCCCGGCAGGCCGTCACCGGCAGACCGGACACCAATGGGGTCTTCGCCCGCCGGGACCACTACGTCACCGACTGGGACGACACCGGGCAGGCCGAGTGGGTCAAGTCCATCGGCGTGGACCTCCACCGCGGCCACGGCCGCATCGACGGTCCCCGCCGGGTCACAGTCACCAGGGACAACGGCACACGCCACACGCTCACCGCTCGCCACGCGGTGGCGATCGCCACCGGCAGCCGGCCGTTCCTACCCGACATCCCCGGCATCCAGGAGGCCCGGCCCTGGACGAACCGGCACGGCACCGACTCCAGCACCGTCCCTGCCCGGCTAGCCATCGTCGGGGGCGGCGGGGTCGCCGTCGAGATGGCCACCCTCTGGCAGGGCCTGGGCGCCCAGATCACCCTGCTCGCCCGCCGTCGCCTGATCCCGCGCATGGAGCCCTTCGCGGGCGAGCTCGTCGAGCGCAGCCTCACCGAGGCCGGCGCGGACGTGCGGATCGGCACCCAGGTCACCGCCGTGCGCCGCCCGGACCCCACCGGGCCCGTCACCCTCACCCTCGACGACGGCAGCGAACTGCAGGCCGACGAGGTCATGTTCGCCACCGGCCGCACCCCCAGCACCGACGACATCGGCCTTGACACGGTTGGCCTCACCCCCGGCACGTGGCTGGACGTGGACACCACCTGCCTGGTCCGCGGGGGCGACGGCGCCTGGCTGTACGCCGTCGGCGACGTCAACCACCGGGCCCTGCTCACCCACCAGGGCAAGTACCAGGCGCGGACCGCCGGAGACGCCATCGGCGCCCGCGCCGCGGGCCTGCCGCTGGACGACGGCCCGTGGGGAGACCACGCCACCACCGCCGACCAGCACGCCGTGCCCCAGGTCTTCTTCACCGACCCCGAAGCGGCTGCCGTGGGCATGACTGCCGAGCAGGCAGCCCAGGCCGGCCACCGCATCAAGGCCGTGGACCTCGACTTCAACGCCGCCCAAGGCGCCAACCTCCACGCCGACAACTACCGGGGCCACGCGCGGATGGTCGTCGACCTCGACCGGGACGTCCTGCTCGGGGTGACCTTCGTCGGCCCCGGGGTCAGCGAACTACTGCACTCGGCGACCGTCGCCGTCGTCGGCGAGATCCCGCTCAAGCGGCTCCGGCACGCGATCGCCTGCTTCCCGACCGTCAGCGAGATCTGGCTCTTCCTGCTCGCCGCCTGCCAACGCGACCGCGACTGAGCCGCTCCTCACCAGAAGGAGCTGTGGACCTGTCGTCGTAGTGAAGCGACACCTGAAGGCGGCTCAGATCCGCGAGCCCAACGAGCGCCGCACGCCAGAGGACGCCCGCGGACGCGTACAAACAAACGCGCCACGGCCGAGCGGCGGCCGAGCGCGCGCAGGAACGTCGCTTACCGCCGGTCAGGAAGCCGGACCGGCCGACGCGATGAGAGGACGGAAAGAATGGCGCACAACGCCCTCCTCGTGATGGACGTCCAGCGGGGCATCGTGGACCGCTTCGGCGAGGGGGCCGGATATCTGGCACGCCTGCGCGGTGCGATCGAGGCGGCGCGCGCCGCGGAGATGCCGGTGATCTACGTGGTCGTCCGATTCCGCGCCGGGCACCCTGAGGTCAGCGCGCGCAACAAGATGCTCCGTGGGCTCGGCGACGGCATCTGGTTCACCGACGAGGACCCGGGCGCCGAGATCCACCGGGACATCGCGCCGCGGCCCGCCGATCTCGTCGTGACCAGGACGCGTGTCAGCGCCTTCGTGGGCAGCGACCTCGACCTGCTCTTGCGCGCCCGCGAGATCGACGGGCTGGTCCTCACCGGCATCGCCACCAGCGGCGTCGTCCTGTCCACCCTGCGTCAAGCCTCCGACCTGGACTTCCGCCTCACCGTACTGGCAGACGCCTGTCTCGATGCCGACGCCGAGGTGCACCGGGTGCTCACTCCGACAGTGCAAGGGAACTCCCCGTGATGAGAACCGACGTGACGTTCGACAGTGCCGGCATCACCCTGGCCGGCCACCTCTACACCCCGCTGGCCGCCTCCGCCGGCCCTCGCCCGGCGATCGTCGTCGGCCACCCCGGCAGCGGGGTCAAGGAGCAGACGGCCGGGCTCTACGCGTGCCGACTCGCCGGGCAGGGGTTCGTCACCCTCGCCTTCGACGCGGCCTACCAGGGCGAGAGCGCCGGGACGCCACGCGGCCTTGAAGACCCGGCCCAGCGCATCGAGGACCTCAAGGCCGCCGTGTCGCACCTCTCCACCCGCCCCGAGGTGGACGCCGACCGCATCGGCGCCCTCGGCATCCGCGCCAGTGGCGGCTACGTCCTGCCCGCCGCAGGCGGCGACCACCGCATCAAGGCCGTCGCGACGGTGAGCGCGGTGGACATCGCCCGCCAGTTCCGTCTCGGTGCCGACGGCACACAGGACCGGCGGTGTTCCAGAACCTGCTGGACGCGGCGGCGAACGCCCGCACCGGCACGGCTCGTGGAGAGGAGCCGCCGGCCCTCGTCCTCTTCCCCGAATCGGTCGAGCAGGCCGTGCGCTGGGCGGTGAGCACGGCGCCGAGGGCTTCGCGTACTACCGCACCCCGCGCGCCCAGCACCCGCGCTCGGCGTCGTTCTTCGACTGGATCAGCGTCGACAAGATGGCCGCCTTCGATGCCTTCGCCCAGTTGCCACTCATGGGGCAGCGTCCGCTGTTGCTGGTCGCGGGGACCCGTGCGGTGACCTCGTGGATGAGCATCGAGGCGTTGCAGCGCGCGGTGGGCCCCAAGGAGATCTTCTGGGTCGAGGGCGCGAGCCATGTCGACCTCTACGACAAGGAGCCCTACGTCGGCGCTGTAGTGGACAAACTCGCCGGGTTCTTCACCGGTGGGCTCGATTCGTGGGGGTGGCTCACTGCGCGCGCTGAGGTACCGACCGCGCATGCGGAAGCGGGTGCGGGGCCTGCCGGCACCGGTAGAGCACAACAACGCTGGGCAGTTGGCGCGCGGGCGGTGGCGGCGAAGGTGCGACTCGCGGAACTACCGCACGTCCTCCCGGGCCTGGGACGGGTCCTGACCTCACGGTCGGCCGGGCCTCGTCCAGTGCCTGGCCCGAGCGGGCCGACTCGCCGTACGAGGCCGGATCGACGTGCTCGGCGAAGACGAGGTCGAGCACAGCCCCAGCGGCATCCGCCGGAGGATGCCGTGGCTGTTGACGGCTTGCGTGCCGACGGCTCGGTCTCAGCTGTGGTGGGCGCGTGCGTGGAGGTCCTGGCGGGCGGCGGTCAGCACCTGGTCGGACAGTTCCGGGTCGGTGGAGGCGACCGCGCGGGACAGCAGGAGCGCGCCGGCCATCTGGCTGAAGAGGGCGAGGGCGCGTGACCAGGCTTCTTCTTCGTCCAGGCCGGTGGCGTCCTGGACGGCCTGGCTGAAGCGGTGCAGGTTGGCGGTCAGGCCGGTGGTGTAGCGGGCGCGGGCTGCGTCGTCGAGGCGGGGGGCGTCGCCGAGGAAGCCCGCGTTGGGGCAGCCGTGGTCGACGTCGGCGCGGTGCTCGGGTGACAGGTACCAGTCGATCTGGGCGTCCACGGGGTCGTCCCCACCCTCGCGGGACGCGTCCAGGGCCGTACCGAGGTTGGCCAGCGCATTCGTCATGGCCTTGGCGATCACCTCGTCCACCAACGCTCCCTTGGAAGCGAAGTGGTTGTAGAAGCCGCCCCGGGTCATCCCGGCCGTCGCCATCAGCTCCACCAGGCCGACGGCTTCCGTTCCGCGCTGGCGGAACAGGGTCTCGGCCGCGGCCACGATCGCCTCGTGGTTCTGTGCTGCCTTTTGTCGCGACACACCCATGCCTGGCACCTCTCCTTCCGACTCATTCACCGTACACGATGTCGCTTGACATTGACATGGCCACGGATCGGGCATAAAACAATGTCGAGCAACATTGTGAATGAGTGAGGGGAGCACACCATGAACGTCGCGCCGCTGTTCACACCGGTCCGGATGGGCGACCTGGAACTGCCCAACCGCATCGCGATGGCACCGCTGACCCGCATGCGCGCCGACAACCCCGGCCACGTGCCGACCGCACTGCAGGCCGAGTACTACGCCCAGCGGGCATCCGCCGGCCTCATCGTCGGCGAGGCGACCGCGATCAGCCCGGACGGCTTCGGCTGGGCCGACACCCCCGGCCTGTGGAGCCCCGAGCAGATCCGTGGCTGGCAGCAGGTGACCGAGGCCGTCCACTCCGCCGGCGGCCGGATGATCGCCCAGCTCTGGCACACCGGAGCCCTCTCCCACCCCGACCTGCGCGGGGGAGCGCTCCCGCTGTCGGCCTCCGCGATCAACCCGCAGCAGCGAAGCGTCACCCCGAGCGGCCGCAAGCCCACGGTCACGCCGTGCGCGATGACGACGGCGGAGATCCGTCAGACCATCGCCGACTACGCCACCGCCGCCCGCAACGCCCTCGCCGCGGGGTTCGACGGCGTCCAGATCCTCGCCAACTTCCTCTACCTACCGGCCCAGTTTCTCAACAAGGCCACCAACCAGCGCACCGACGCCTACGGAGGTTCCATCGAGAACCGGGCCCGGCTGACCCTGGAGATCGCCGACGCGGTGGCCACGGCGGTCGGCCCGGAACGGACCGGTGTCAAGCTCGGCCCGATGCACGAGACCGGCCCCTTCGAGGCCAACGACGAGACCCTGCCATCCGCCGAGTACGTCATCTCCCGCCTGAACGGCCTGTCACACCTGCTGGTGATGGGCGCCACGCACGACCTGACCGCGACCCCGCTCGACGGACTGGGCAGCGACGGCATGTTCGCCCACATCCGGCCGCTGTTCGACGGCACGCTCATCGCGAACGTCGAACTGGACGCGGAACGGGCCGCCCACCTGGTCGAAGCGGGGCTCGCCGACGTGGTGGCCTTCGGCCGCCCGTTCATCGCCAACCCGGACCTGCCCGCCCGGCTCGCCACCGGAGCCCCGCTTGCCGACGTCGACTGGACCACGGTCTACGCCTCCGGCGCCCGCGGCTACACCGACTACCCGGCCCTGGCCGCTGTCTGAAACCCCAAGGGGCACCTGATGAATCTCACCGGGAACACCGTCCTGATCAACCGAGTCGAACACCTCCATGGCCGGCCTGCTCCGGGCGCGAACGCCTGACGCGGCTGCCGCACCGGCTGGCTCACCATGCACAGCCCGCAGCGCGACACGACTTGCCGGGAGAAGAGGAGTGCGCAAGGTCATGAAGGCGATCGGACTGACGCAGTTCGGCGGGCCCGAGGTCCTCGAGGCGTTCGACCTGCCCGATCCCGAGCCCGGACACAGGGAGGTACGCAGCCGGGGTCAACCCCACACACCTCACCTTCCGCGCCGGAGGGCGAGTGGTCAACTCGCAGCGCGCCTTGTCCCGTACGTGCCCGGCATGGGCGTCGCTGGCGGGGTGGACCAGCTCGGACCGGACGCCGACGGGCGCCTGGTCGTGGGAGACCGCGTCATCGGCTACGTTGTCGCGCTCGGTCCGTACGACGGCACCTGCGCCGAGCAACTGGTCCACCATCAGGCATCGATGGTGCCGGCCCCGCAGGGCCCGAAGCCGCCACCCTGCTGCTCAACGCCGTCACCGCACGGCTGTCCCTCGACACACTCGCGCTGGGCCCCGGCGCGACGCCCGTCGTCGTGGGCCGCAGGAGCAGTCGGCGGCTACGCGGTCGAACTGGCGAAGGCCAACAGAAGAAGCATCGTGCTGGCCTACCCTTCCGACGCGGGACACAAGTCAGCGCGGGACCTGGGCGCCGACCAGGTCGTGCGACGATGTCAGGGCGCCGCCACCGACACCGCCCTACTCGACTGGAGCGCCCGCCAGGCGGAGAACGGCGAACTGCCCCTCCGTGTCGGTGACCCGCCGCCGGCCTCCCGCGACGGCGACCCACACGAGCGCCCCGCCGCTGCCGGTGTGCGCGGGCGCCTCGTGCTGCACTTCACCAACCCGCAGTGGTGCCCCCAACAACGCCCGCCACGCTGGGCCTGGCACCCACCAGCACCCCGGCCTCCCTGCCGACCCTCCCAGCATCGAAAAGCAGGTGACCAACCATGAGCACCACCGAAGACCAGAACAAGGCCCTTGTCCGCGAGGCGTTCGACACCCTGTTCAACCAGCGGGACTACCCCGCCGCAGAACGCTTCTGGTCCCCCGACTACATCCAACACAGCGCCCACATCCCTCCCGGCCGCGACGGCCTGTTCAACCTGGTCAAAAGCCTCCCGGCCGAGCTGAAGCATGAGTGGGAGCTGATCATGGCGGAAGGGGACATGGTCATGGTGCGCGGGCGCTTCACGGGACACGGCCAACCCGCCCCGTGGATCGCCGTCGACTTCCTCCGCGTCGAGGACGCCATTCTGATGGAGCACTGGGACGTGATCGAGGACGAAGTCTCACGGGAGCAGTCCGCGAGCGGCCTGCCGATGTACGGCGACGCCTTCCCAGAGGAACGCTGAAGTCCAGTGGCCGCCTGCCGCAAGAGCGGCCCGCTTGGTGGGTCAGAAGGGAGACCTACGAGCAGGGCACGCCGCCTCGGCAGCGACTCGGTGGGCACTGAGCACGTGCTGCCTGCGGTCCTAGCCACCCACGAGGTCGTGCTCCGGCACCCGCACCTGGCGGGGGAGAGCACCCCCGGCGCCGGCTCCCGGTACGCGGCGGCGAGCGACTGATAGACGACGCGACAGCTGGACAGGTAGCTCATGTACGTCCTGGCCCAGCTCCAACCTCCGGTCCGAGTCAACCTGATGTTGGTGTACGAGATCCGGTGGGTGGTGCGGTCGGGCGACGGACACCCGCATGCACGCCAGATACGGAAAGCCGACCCGATCTGTGCCAGTTTGTAGCCGACGACTTCATGGGCACCGATAGCGCGGTGGCGTTCGATCCACCCCTTTCGAGAGTCGGCCCGGGACAGAGGAGGCAGCCGATGGGCAGTGGCGGACGGCCGCCGGCCCCGGGCTCGGGCGGGCCGCAGGGCCCGAGATCGGACGAGGGGCATGCGCAGAGGCGTTTCGTGCGCGTTCGCGCTGCCGTGGCGGCGTGGGGCGCCACGGGGGCCGCTCGTGCCCGGGCCCTCGTGCGGCGGGTCGAGCAGACTCCTCCGCCCCCGGGGCCGTTCCGTCCCGGCTTCTGGCGCAGTCCCCTCCGCGGGCCCTGGCTGACGTCCGTGTTCGGCCTGGTGCTGCTGATCGGCATTCCACTGATCTTCGTCACCGGGATGCTCTCCTACGCCGCCTACAACCCGGGACTCGACCGCATCAACGACCAGACACCGGGCAAGGGCCTGTTGGGCTTCTACCTCTTTGCCTGGCCCACTCATCCTTACTGGCTGTACCGGTTGACCCAGGGCGTGCACGTGACGCTCGGCGTGGTCCTCTTGCCCGTACTGCTGGCCAAGTTGTGGTCAGTGATCCCGAAGCTGTTCGAGTGGCTGCCGGTCCGCTCCGTCGCTCACGCACTGGAGCGGTTGTCCCTGCTCCTGCTGGTCGGCGGGGTGATCTTCGAATTCGTCACCGGCATCACCAACATTCAGCTCTTCTACGTCTTTCCCGGCTCCTTCTACACCCTGCACTTCTACGGCGCCTGGGTGTTCATCGCCGCCTTCGTCGTCCATGTGAGCCTCAGACTCGGCCGGATGACCCGCGCCCTGCGCTCCCGCAGCCTGGCCGCGGAACTGCGCACGGACCTCGCCCACACCCGGCCCGAGCCCCCCGACCCCGACGGCCTGGTCCCGACCGCTCCCGCACCGCCGACGATGACCCGGCGCGGCGCGCTCGCCATGGTGGGGGGCGGATCGCTGCTCCTCCTCGTGGTCACCGCAGGACAGAGCATCGGCGGCTGGCTGCGCGGCACCGCCCTTCTCGCGCCGCACAACCGTACTCCGGGCAGCGGCCCGAACGGCTTCCAGATCAACAAGACGGCAGCTTCCGTCGGCGTCACCCCCGCGCACGTCGGCCCCGCCTGGCGGCTGGAGATCCACGGCCCCGGTCCGACGCTCGTCCTCACCCGCGCACAACTCCTCGCGATGCCCCAGCATGCCGCCGCACTGCCGATCGCCTGCGTGGAAGGATGGTCCACCCCCAACCAGCAGTGGAGCGGCCTTCGGCTGGCCGACCTCGCCGCCCTGGCGGGCCTCCCCGACGCCGGGAGCGTCCTGGTGCAATCCGTCCAACCACCCGGCCCCTACAGCTCGGTGGTACTGAGGGGCAACCAGATCCACGACCCTCGATCGCTACTCGCCCTGCGTGTCAACGGCGCGGACCTCTCGCTCGACCACGGCTTCCCGGCCCGCGTCATCGTCCCGGCCAACCCCGGCGTGAACAACACCAAGTGGGTGCACCGGCTCACCTTCAGGACCTGACCATGGCGCGCTTCGTCCGCTGGTACGGCTCCGGCCCCCTCCACCTTCTCGTCCTGATCGCCTCGTTCGCCATCACCGGCTACGCCATGGTGCGCCTGTTCGCCGTCCGCCCGCTTGAGGTGGCGATCTGGTTCGTCGGCGCGGCGATCCTCCACGACCTGGTCCTGCTGCCCCTGTACTCGCTCGCCGACCTGTCGGCACACGCTGTCCTGCGGCATCGCACCACCCGCATGCCGCAACCACCGTGGATCAACTACCTGCGCGTGCCCAGCTTTCTCTCCGGTGTGCTCCTGCTCGTCTGGTTCCCCCTCATCTTTGCCTTGTCGACCCCCTACCCGGGTGCCACCCGGTTGTCCATGGACGTCTACCTCGGCCGGTGGCTGGCCATCACCGCCGTGCTCTTCGCCGCCTCCGCCGTGGCCTTCGCCGTCAAGCTCCGCCGCGTCCGGCGGGCCGCCCGCGCCGACGAGGAACGACCTGCACCGGGTCACGACGCTGCATCGTGACGACCGACGAGGACGGCTCGCCCTGCGCCAAGGGAGACCCCTATGCGCTCGCCCTTCGGGCCGGCCGCGGACCGGTGTACCTGCGGCTGGCGGACGGGTGCCGGATCCGGATGCCGGTGCATCGCTGGTACGCGCATCCCACCGGGGCCGACGAATCGGTGCTCAACCGCTGCGTCGGCCCCGTTCTCGACGTCGGCTGCGGACCGGGTCGGCTGTGCACGGCACTCCTGAGTCGCGGAGTCTTCGCGCTCGGTGTCGACGTAACCCCCCGCGCGGCGGCCCATGCCGTCGCTCGCGGCGGAATCGCTCTGTGCCGATCGGTGTTCGACCGGCTGCCGGCCGAGGGAGGCTGGCAGACCGTCCTGCTCATCGACGGCAACATCGGCATCGGCGGCGACCCGCGCGCCCTGCTGG
The DNA here is from genome assembly GCF_042886435.1 of Streptomyces sp. NPDC058000. Classification (NCBI taxonomy): domain Bacteria; kingdom Bacillati; phylum Actinomycetota; class Actinomycetes; order Kitasatosporales; family Streptomycetaceae; genus Streptomyces; species Streptomyces sp. NPDC058000. The sequence continues at coordinate 103,282 of NZ_JBHVQS010000010.1, read as the reverse complement.
GCCGCTGTATCCAACTCACCGCCCCGACAGGGCTTCTCCTCGTCGAGGTCGACCCCGACGATGTCGAGGAGCGCTGCACCGCCCGGTTCGAAGACATCCATGGCCGCGAGGGCCCGCCGTTTCCCTGGGCACGTCTGGGAGCACCAGCGCTCCACAGGATCGCCGAGGGCCTTGCCCTCAGCGTCACCGACCAATGGAGATACGGCCACAGACGCTTCCTCGTCCTCGGCCGCCGGGACTCGGCCTCGGGACCTCGCTGATGAAGCGGGGCCGCCCCGCCACGCGGCAGCACGGAGACACCACGTACGCCGACCGGACGCCGAGTGCGGGGCGCGGCACCCGGCCGTGCCACCCGGTCGGGGCAACTGACGGCAACCAGCACGCGCGATGCACCGACCGTGCTGATTGCCTGGAGGTGAATCCGCTGTTCAGGGAGGCTGGGATCCATAACACCCGTCAGGCACCTGGGGAGACCTGTGGCCCAGGCAACTGCTCACCTCGTCCCGGCCGGGACTCGTCCGGCCCAAGGCGGACGGGCGGCAACGCATGAGTACGCGGCCGATCGGTGACCACGCCCTGCTGTCCGACTGCCGCTCGGCCGCGCTGGTGACCTCCGACGGCTCGGTGGACTGGTTGTGCCTGCCCCGGTTCGACAGCCCGGCGATCTTCGCCCGGCTCCTCGACGAGGACGCCGGCCACTGGTCCATCCGCCCTACCGGCCCGGTCGACACCAGCCGCCGTTACCTCGAGGACACCCTCGTTCTGGAGACGGTCTTCCGCACGCCCGGGGGCACGGCGGTCCTGCGGGACGCCCTTGCCCTGGGACGGCGCGAACGCGGACACGCGCTCGGCACCGCGTCCCCCGGAACGCTCCTGCGGCAGATCACCTGCACCGAAGGGCGGGTGGACATCGAGATCGCCTACGCGCCGCGCCCGGAGTTCGGACTCGTCCACCCCCTCCTGTCAGCCGTGCGGGGCGGGCTCGCGGCGTACGGAGGCGCCCATGTTCTGCTGCTGTCGAGCCCCGTCGACCTGCGGGCGAGCGGCTCCACAGCGCACGGCCGAATCCCGCTCTCGGCCGGGCACCGCCTCGGATTCGCCCTCCACGTCGTGCCGGCTTGGGAAAGGCAGTCGGTGGGCTGGCGGCCGGGGCGGATCCGGCACCGCATGGCCGACACCGTCGAAGGCTGGCGCTCCTGGTCGAAGCTCCACCGCGGCTACGTCGGCCCCTGGCAGGACGAGGTGGGCCACAGCGGACGCGTGCTGCGCGCACTGACCTTCGCTCCCACTGGGGCCATCGTCGCCGCGGCCACCACCTCCCTGCCCGAGAAGGCGGGCGGGACGCGCAACTGGGACTACCGCTACACCTGGGTCCGCGACGCGAGCTTCACCCTGCAAGCGCTCGCCACGGCCGCCTGCGAGAAGGAGAAGAACCGGTTCTTCGACTTCCTCGCCCGGGCCGCGGCAACCCAACTCGACCGCGGCGTCGACTTGCAGATCATGTACGGCATCGGCGGCGAACGTGATCTGAGCGAACGGCTCCTGCCTCACCTGACTGGCTGGCGCAACAGCGGCCCCGTTCGGATCGGCAACGACGCCTGGCGCCAACGCCAACTCGACGTCTACGGCGAACTCCTCGACGCCGCCCACGAGTGCCTCCCACCCGGGGAGCGCCTGGACCCGCCCACCCGCGCCTTCCTGGTCCAGGCGGCCGACACAGCCGCCCGTCGCTGGACCGAGCCCGACCAGGGCATCTGGGAGCGACGCGGACCGAGCAGACACTTCCTGCACTCGAAACTGATGTGCTGGGTCGCCCTGGACCGTGCCATCTCGATGGCCCCCGCCCTCCAGGCCCACGAACGCGTGACCCACTGGCGCCACGAGCGAGACAACGTCCGCCAAGCCATCGAAGAGGGCGGCTGGAGCCCCCGTTCGGGCGCCTTCACCCAGGCGTTCGACAGTGACGAACTGGACGCCTCGGCGCTGATGCTGCCCATCGTCGGCTTCCTGCCTCCGCAGGACCCTCGCGTCCAGTCCACCGTGCTCGCCGTCGCCACCCAGCTCACCGACCGCAACGGCCTTGTCCGCCGCTACCTCGGCGACGAGATCGACGAAGCGGAAGGAGCCTTCCTGCTCTGCACCTTCTGGTTCGCCCACGCCCTCGCCCTGACCGGCCATGTCGTCCGGGCACGACAGGTGTTCCAGGCCGCACTCGCGCACGCCAACGACGTCGGCCTGCTTGCCGAGGAGGCGGACCCCGCCACGGGAGAAGCCCTCGGCAACTATCCCCAAGCCTTCAGCCACATCGGACTCATCAACGCCGCCCGCGCCATCCGCGACGCCGGGCAGCAGCACCCATCGCAAGGAGTCGAGTAAGGCCGGTCCCCGCCATGGATCGGGGACCGCCGCACGTACACCGCTGGGGGCGGACCAGCGTGGATGACTCATCTTGCGCACCCGCCTCTCTACAGTGGGCCGCATGCGAGGACACCCACCCCTGGCAACCGTCGCGGCCACGGCGGCACTGCTGGCATGCGCTTCCTGCTCCGGCACGTCAGAGCCCGCCCCTGGCACACACACGTCCTCCACGGCCACCACGCGCACCACCACTGCGCCCGCTGGCCCCCTCACCCTCACCCGGGGACAGGGATTCGACCGCACCGGAGCGTTCGCCTCGCTCATGACCTGCGACGATCCAAGGGATTACTCGCCAGGTCTGAACTTCGCGAACGTGCCGACCGGAACACGGGAACTCGCCCTGACCATGGTCGACCTCGATATCCACAAGATTCACTGGCTCCAACTCGGAATCCCCCCAAGTGCCCACGGAATCAGCGCTCACCACCTTCTCCCGGGCGCCCGTGAGGCACTCAACGACTTCGGGGAGGCCACCTACGACGGGCCATGCCCACCGCACGGCAGCACCCACAGGTACGAGCTGACGCTGTACGCGCTCCACGAACCGATGCCCACCTCCTTCGACGGCAGCACGCCACCTGCCCGGACCCTGCAGGAGATCAAGCGGCGAGCCTTCGCCTCGGCAACGCTCGTGGCGCCCTACACGCGCCGCTGACGAAGATTCAGCGATCAGGCAACCCAACCTGTCCTGTCGCGTCGAGCTTGTCTGTGGATCTTGTGCTGAGCTGCGGGGCTGCCAGGCGGAGTGAGAACGCTCGGCGCGGGATTTTCAGTGCACCTGGCTTCTGCGGAATCCGAGGGGCTCGTCGATGCCGGGGAAGATCGGACGTGGGAGTGTCGTGGCGTCGAGAGGTCAGACGCGGAGCAGGTCGGTCGAGACCGCCCAGAGGCGCTCGGCGACAGCGGGATCGAGCGCCCATTCCTTTACACCGTGCGGATGTTGCGCGAGGTCGGCGTCGTTCGGCACGGTGTAGGCCTCCTGCGAGTCATCGAGGTAGTGGCCTCCGGAGTGGGCGAACTGCCGGGCGACGGCCGCGACCATGGTGGTGGCGGCTCCCTGCTGGACCGTTTTGTACCTGAAGACTCCGGCGGCCTCGGCCGCATCGAGAGACTGCTTCTGCTGCGCGGTGAAGTTCCGCTGCAGACCCGTCGCGACACCGCCGGGGTTCACTGCATTGGCGACGATGCCGTCGGACGCCCACAGGCGGGTCGCCTCAACGGCGAATAGGGAGTTCGCCGTCTTCGACTGGGCGTAGGCAATCTGCGGGTCGTAGCTGCGCCGCTCGAAGTGGAGGTCGTCGAAGTCGATGCCGGAACGCATGTGCGCCGTCGAACTGACCGAGACGATCCGTGCCCCGTCGCGGTCGGACGCGCCGAGGGCCAAGGCGTCGTGCAGGCCGATGGCGAGTGCGAGGTGACCCAGATGGTTTGTCGCGAACTGCAACTCCCAGCCCTCGCGGGTTCGTTCGAGGCCACCGGTGACCACGCCCGCGTTGTTGACCAACAGGTGAAGCGGACCGCTCCACGCGGCGACGAACGACGTGACGGTGGCTCTGTCGGCGAGGTCCAGCCGGACGACTCGGGGGCGGACCGCTCCGGTCGAGCTCTCGATCGATCCAGCGACGGCGTCACCCGCAGCCGTGTTCCGCACGGCGAGCGTCACCTGCGCCCCAGCTGCGGACAACGCGCGAGCCGTCTCGATCCCGATTCCGGAGGAAGCTCCCGTCACGATCGCGCGGATGCCGGTGAGGTCAACGCCCCGCACCACCTCGTCCGCTGTGCTGGAGGCGGTGAAGGAGGTGGAGAGGCGTTCGCGAGCCGTCATGACAGCGAGGCTATACATACTGGACTGAACTTGTATAGCTAGATTCCTGCTCCTAAGGTCGCCTCATGAGCAGCCCCGAGGCCGGCCCCCTCTCGTCGCCAACCACCCATACCGACCGTCGGACCACGGTTCTGGACTCCGCTCTGGCCACGTTCGCGCGATTCGGCTACCGGAAGACCTCGATGGAGGAAGTGGCGCGGGCGGCACACATCTCCCGCCCCGGGCTCTACTTCCTCTTCTCCTCCAAGGAGGCTCTGTTCCGTGCCGCCGTCACCCAGGCCCTGGAGCGCGACATCGCAGCGGTCGAACATGTCCTAGCCGATGTCGACCGCCCTCTTCCGCAGCGCCTCGTCGAAGCCTTCGACCGGTGGGCGGGCCGCTACGTCGGCCCACTGACGCGCGATGTCGCGGTGGTCGTCGAGGACAACCACGACCTCCTCGGAGAGATCGCAGAGAGCACCCCGCGACGTTTCGAGGAACTGATCACAGACGCGATCGCCGTCGAGTCAGGACAAGAGACGGCCACCCCCGTCGCACAGACGATGATCAGCACATCGATCGGCCTCAAGCATCAGGCCACATCGCGGGAGTTCTACCTCGAACGCCTGAAGGTCGCCATCGAACTCCTGGTGCACTGAAGACACGCGTCAAAAGCCGCGCGGGAATCCGGCCGCCTCGGGGCCGTGGTCTCGGATGGGCACAGGTGCCGCCACCCTCGCCGCAGTGACGGTCCCGGGCGCCGCGGCGCGCCGCGTATGCCGGTAGTCGGCCCGGCGAAGATTCGCCACCCGGACCGGACCAGCTGGCAGGAAGGTGTCGGGGAGCGCGTCCCCCGACCATCACGGTCCGGTGAGACCGGACACAGCCGGTCCTGCCGGCCGAGCCTGGTTGAGAATCCGACAACTCGGATGAGACCGAGTGAGAATCCGCCAACTACAGGGAGACGGGACACAACCTACCCCCGGCCCTGTTCTCGTATAACTACGACGAACGGACATATAGCGCTGTGTGATGCTCGGGGCTTGGTCACCGGCCGATTGTCCGCGTGCGTCCCGTAGTTCTTTCGGGCTCGCGTCACGTCAGTAGTTGGTCGCCGAGGAGGCTGCGCAGGTCGAGCACGAGGTGTCCGTTCCGGGCCCGGATGACCAGTCCGGCGCGGTGTACGACGCCGAGGCGCTGGCTCTCCGTACCGGGAGTGACTCCCCATCGCTGAGCCAGTTCGGTCGTGCTGGTCGGCTGGGCGAGGTGGTCGAGGATGCCGGCGCGAGTGCGGCAGAGCAGGTCGGCCAGGGCGGCGGGCGGGGCGGTGGTGTCGGTGTCCCAGACCGTGGCGAGGCCGCGGGCGGGGTACCAGATCGTGGGTGGCAGGGCGAGGTCAACGCCCCTGACGGCGTGGTCGCAGCTGGGGTCGGTGAGGGATTCGCTCCAGTCGTACCCGACACCCACCGTCTCCTGCTCAACAAGGTCTTCTCAACCCGCGTCTACGTCATAGACACAGTCATGATGCAGGCACTGCTGCAGACGGCCTGAGAGAACAGACAGCGTCCGGAGGATCGCCTGACGTCAAGTCAGATCCGTTGCCGCGATGGTGCAGTGCACGCCCGCGCCGGCGGGCTCCGTCGCCGTATTGCTCAGCAGATACCGTGCGGTTGTCATCTGTCGCCGACCAACGAAAGTCGCGGATGCAGAGGGGAGTTGATGTGGCGGCCGGACCTGCAGGGCTGAAGCGGGGGGCTGTCGCCGAAGTGGCCGGAAGCGCCTTTCCTGCCCACGTCTTGCGACTGCCGAAGCACCTCGCGCTGTGTCGCCCGGAGCTGCGAACTCGGGTCGACGCCGCAATCGTCGGCGAGTCGCCTGCGCACTTCCTGGTGGATCGTCGGGGCTTCCGCTTGCGGGATATGTACACGGCTACTACCTCCGCCAGAGGCGGTGCGGCGGGCTGTTCAGGGGAGGAGGACGGTGGCAATCGATCTGGGCCAGGACTCGACGCGGGCCGTGGAGCGGCCGAAGCCCGACGGGGTCCCGCTCCTACGCCGAGGGAGCTCCAGGTGCCAAGGCGGCAAGGGCGAGGTCCACGATGGCATTCACGTACTCGGCATCCACGGGTTGGCCCGAGACCAGCAAGCGGTAATGCAGCGGTGCGAAGACGAGATCGAGTGCGGCGTCTGCTGCTACGTCGGCCCGGATGACACCCGCATTCTGGGCCTCATGCAGCGCCTGCCGGACTGGTGCGCGGCGCGGTTCGAACCACTGCCCGACCATGGCGCGGGCCAGGTCCGGATCGGTCTGCGCCGCTCCGATCAGCTCCCGGAGACGTGTTCCCGCGGGCCCTTCCACATAGAGGGCCCGGAATCCATGGGCGAAGGCGCGTAGTTGCGCGGGGAAGTCCTCACCTCCGTCCAGGAACGGGCCGATGTTCGTCTTATCGAGGAAGACCTCGAAGACCACTGCCGCCTTGGAGGGCCACCAGCGGTAGAGCGTCTGCCGGCCCACGCCTGCCCGGGCCGCGATCGCGCCCATGGTGACCGATTCGTAGCCGCCCTCCTCCAGTAGCTCGAAGGTGGCGTCGAGGATGGCGCGCCAGGACTCGTGGCTGCGTCGTGCGGGATCGGGTTCAGCAGGCATGGCCCTACCATACAAGGAAGCGAGACGAGGCATCTCGTCTTGCCATCGCGGAATCCAGGTGCTTAGCTCGGGCCGAGCGCAAGCTTTTGTCCACCCGAGGGGACGGCACCCGATGACGCGCCCCACCCGCCCCGCCTTCACTGTCGACCGCCGACACCGCTGGCGACTGCGCACGCCGGACGGCGACCCGTTCCTGTCGGTGGGCATCGTCCATGCCGACGACACCAACCTGCGCTATCCGCACAATCTCGCCATCTACCAGTCCCGGTACGGGGGTTCGCGACAGCGGTGGCTGCAAGAGGGCCTCGTTCCCGACCTGAAGGACTGGGGATTCAATACCCTGGGCTGGACGTCGGAGTACGTCAGCGGCGCGGGTCTCGCCTCGGAGGGCGCTGTCGTCGACCTGGGCCATTCCGAGGGCCTGCCGCCCGAAGAACTGGCCGGCGCCGGCATCCCCTACACACTGTCGCTGCGTGCAGTCGAGATCGAGTACTGGAACGGCTTCCCCGCCTATCGCGACCCCCGCGACCCCGCGTTCGCCCAGTGGTGCGATCACCTCGCCAGGACGGTGTGCCGTCCGGACGACCCGAACCTTCTGGGCTACTTCCTCGTCGATGCACCCTGCTGGAACCGCCATCCTGCCGGCGCCGGGTACCCGGCCTCCGAACTCCCGGCGATCGCCGAGGCCTACTACCGCATCACCACCGAGGCGATCCGACGACACGACCCGAACCACCTGATCCTGGGAGACCGTTATGGCACCCGGGCCGGCGTGCCCGAAGTCGTGCTCGACGCGATGGCTCCCTACGTCGACGTGTTGTCGGTGCAGACCTTTCCGGGACTGGACCCCGCGAGCCTGGACGCGGCCCTGGACCAGATCGGCCGCTGGCACGAGCGGACGAAGCGCCCCGTCCTGATCGCCGACACCGGCAACTGGTGCCCCACGGCGATGAGCCCCGGTCGCACGGGGTCCGCGCGCGACCAGCGTGAACGCGGTGCCGGGTACACCGCTTCCGCGGAGGCGTTCGCGGCGCGCCCATGGTGCCTGGGCTGGCACTGGTGCGGCTGGCTGGAGAACCCGCAACGCGGCTTCGGACTCAAGGACCCATGGGACGAGCCCTACAGGGATCTCACCGGCCAAGTCGCAGAGTCCAACCGGCGTTTGCTGGAACAGGTCAACCACGACGAGGGCGACCGGGCTGCTCGTTCCACACCCCTCCGGTGACCACGCATGGGCGCGCCGGCGCGGCGGGGGCGAGGTGACTTGGATCGGACACCGCGGAGGCCCGGGAACGGAACGAAGCCGGCTGGTGGCGGGTTCGCCCGCACCGGGCGCTGCCTGACCGGGATCCAGCTCTACATGAACGACGCAAGAACACAGTTCGAGACGCCGGCTCCGATCGGCAGGAGTGGAAACGATCATGAGTGACCAGACACGCGATGTGGTGAACGAGCTCCTCAAGCGCATGGGGGAGGGCGACATCCCGGCCGTGGTCGCGCTGTTCGCAGCCGACGCCCACTGGGAGATCCCCGGAGACCCGGAGATCGTCCCCTGGGCGGGCCGCCGTACGGTCGCCGGTATCCCGGATTTCTTCCAGGCGATGAACCGACTCACCGTCCGCGAGCTCTTCGACGTCGAGCGCGTCATCATCGACGGCCCCAACGCGGTGCTGATCGGACGGGCACGGGTCGCGGTTCGCTCGACCGGCAAGGTGATCGACACGCCGTTCGCGGTGGATGTCGTCGTCAACGCCGAGGGTCGCATCAGCCGCTTCTACATGTTCGAGGACTCCTGGGGCGTCGCCTTGGCAATGCGCCCCTGAACAACGCGCTCCCAGCCATACGGCCGTAGCCTCGTCGCCCAGGGCGCGACGATCGCGAGGAGTGACACATCGGTGTTGGTCAGGCCCGAGTGCAACTACGGGGACAACGCCGCACTCAAGAACCTCGACCTGGACCGGCTGGGCCTACGTGGCGTTCTTGTGCGGCGTCTACGCCCGCGCGGTCGTGGGCCGGACCTCAGGCGTCCGGGTTGGTTGGCGCTTCGGACCCAGGAAGGCACGATGCCTCTATGCATCAGGTTGTGGCCAGGCTCGACGCTCTCGACCCGGAAGCGTGCGCAGCGATTCGTGTCATCGGGCGATTCGACGAGCTTGTCGCGGGCCGCGCGGGGCTGGAGCCGATCCTCGCCGCGGTGGCGGGACTGACCGGCTCGCCTGCGCGTCTGATCGACGCGCGCCTCCGCGTCGCTCTGCGTGCAGACGTGGAGGGGCGTGTCGCGAGGGCGCGTGGTCCGGCCGATCCTCGTTGGCCGGCGGCGCCGCTGGAGCCCGCTGGCACACCGGCCTTGTGGCTCGAACACCTCGGCCGGCCCTCCTTGCTGGCGGGCATGGTCCTTGACCGGGGCGCCTTCGCCGCCCGAGAGGTGCTGCGTCGCACCCGCGGCGTGTCTCGTGCGGCCCTGGGGACCTTCCCCGACGATCCCGCCGCTCTCGAGGTTACTGCTCGACAGCGATGCGAGCGAGGACGATCGCCGGCACGCGGCAGAGCTGCTGGACCTGCCGGAGGACGCGATGGCCCGGGCGGTCGCTCCCGCCGACGGAGCCGCGACGATCGTCACCGCCGACAAGGCATCCAGCGACAACGGCGCGGCACGTCGGTGGGAGGGCATCGGGCGGGTCGGCTTCGGCCCGACCGTGTCCTTGCCGGACCTGCCGCGTTCGTGGGTCCAGGCGCGCACGGCGTTGCGCTTCGCGGCGGAGGGCACGGACGACGACCCGGGGCCGAGCACGGTCTATGCCGATGAGTTCGGCGCCGTGATGCTGCTGGCGGACGGGCTCGCCCCGGCTTCGCCGCCGGCTGATGTCCGTACTCTGGAGCGAGCCGCCCGATCGGGTCCCGGCGTGCTCCGCACCCTGGTGGAGTTCACCTCGCACGCCAGCCTCCGACTCGCGGCGGCAGCGCTCTACCTGCACCACTCCACGCTCACCGACCGGATCGCGGCCATCGAACGCGACCTCGGTTTCCCCGTCCGCGACCCCCAGGGCCGGCTGCGGGTACAGACCGCGCTCGCCGTGCGGCGCCTGTTGCTGCACCCGGCCACCGATCCCGGCTGATCCATCGGCCGCGCCGGGACGACGACCGACGCGACAGGTGTGGGAGCTTCTCCTGGCGCGACTACCGGGACCTGCTGATCGCAGCCCACCAGAGCAATTCGGCGGCCCGATCGTGCTCGTCTGGGACAACCTCAACGTCCACAAGGCCGCCGGGCTGCGGGAGTTCGCCGCCTCGCGCGACTGGCTGACCATCTACTACCTGCCGCCTTACGCGCCCGACCTCAACCCCGTCGAAGGTATCTGGTCCCTGCTGCGGCGGGGCTGGCTCTCCAACGTCGCTTTCGGCACGCCAGAACACCTCATCCAGCACATCCGACGCGGCCTGCGCCACATCCAGTACCACGGCGACCTCATAGGCGGCTGCCTCGCCGAAACGGGCCTGATCATCAGCACATGACTACAACGAGAACGCGTTCAACCTTGTAGGCCCAACGATGGGGATGGGGCGACATACTTGGCCATCACGCAAAAATAGGCGCTGAACGTGCAATATGGTGCAATCTTGCATATGTAATCTCTCCGTAGAAGGAAATGTCATGGCGGGTAAGCCCAGCATTGTCTTCGCCCACGGACTCTGGGCGGATGGGTCGTGCTTCAACAAGCTCATTCCCACGCTCCAGGCTGAAGGGCACGAGGTTTTCGCCTCACAGCACGGCCTCGACTCGCTCGAAAGCGACGTCGCGTGCGTCAACTTCACGCTCAACCATGTCCCCGGCCCGATCGTGCTGGTCGGTCACTCCTACGGTGGGACCCTGATCACCAAAGCGGGTACCCACGACCGCGTCGGCGCTCTGGTGTACATCGCCGCGCTCGCCCCGGACGAGGACGAGACGTCGCAGCAACAGCAGGACAAATTCCCCCGCACGCCAATCTTCGAGCACGTCGACGTCGCTGACGGCCGCGTGTGGCTCAAGCCCTCAGGCGTCCCGCACTTCTGCGGCGACCTTCCGGAAGCGGAGCAGAAGCTCGTCCTGGCGACGGGCGCTGTGCCAGTGGCGGACCTGTTCAATCAGCAGGTTCCCGGCACCGCCTGGCGGACGAAGCCAAGCTGGTACATCGTCGCCAACAACGATCGCACCGTGCATCCCGACCTGGAGCGGTCCGCCGCCGAGCGCATGGGCGCCAAAATCCGTCCCGTGGACAGCAGCCACGTTCCCATGTTCTCGCATCCCGACTTCGTCCTCGATGTGATCCGTGAGGCGGCGAAGTCCCTTGACGCCTAGGCCAAGCCGACAGCGACCGGCCGCAGCGCAACACGCAAGGAGGCGGTCCCGAACCGACCGGGCCGCCTTCTTGCAACGACATCACGCTTTCAAGCTCAGTAACGGTGGATGACCGGCAGGGTGACTCGGCTGGGATATTCCGCGCCGCGGTGGACCCGGTTGACCGCGACGGCCATCTCGGAGAGGTACTCCTGCGCGATGATCTTGCCGGTGTTGGAATTGCGGTCGTAGCGCGGAAAGTTACTGCTGGAGACCTCCACCATGATCTGGTGGCCCGGCAAGAAGACGTTGGCCGTGGCGATCAGATCGATCCCGATCTCGTACACCGTGTCCGGGGTGATGGGCTCGGGCTCCGTGAGCGAGTTCCGGTAGCGCATCCGTTGAATCCCCTCGCACAAGATGATCGCGCGGCCGTCCGGATGCACGTCGACGAGCTTCGCCGTGAAATCCGTGTCGGGCGCCGAGGAGCTTACGAACAGCGTGGCCGTGATGGGTCCCGTGACTTCCAGCGGCTCGTCCAGCACGTCGGAGACGAACACGAGCACATCGTCGCGATCGTGCAGCGGCCGCTGATCTGTCGGGCCGTCGTAGCCGCCCATGTTCATCATCGTGCCGCCCGGAGAGGGCACGGGTCGGCGAGGGTCGTAGAGGTAGGTGTCGACGAACTCGTCCGTCGGCTCGGCCGGCGAGAGCGCGCCCGCGCCGGCCGAGCTGTTGGCCGGCCCGGCGCCGCGCAGGTATTAGGCCGTGTACTCGGTGTCCGGCAACGGCCAGTCCGGCTCGTCGCGCCATTGATCGACGCCCATCACGAACAGGCGCACCGGCTCCCGGCCGTCCAATGCGTCCGCTTGTCCCCTCAACCACCGGTCGAAGAACGCGATCTGCGGCTCGGTCAGCAGCGCGGCGTCCGTGCTCGCCGTGATCCCGAAGCCGCGGTCCCCGCGTCGCGTCCCTCGGCAACGGCGCGCCGGGCTTCGTTGAGGGACATCATCGTCGCCCAGGCGAGCGTCGTGTCCAGCGACAAGGCGCCACCGCGGGAGTGCCACGGCGCCCGGTAGAGGTCACCGCGGGAGCGATCGCCTTGAGCGCCGGCACGCCGGTCGCGGCGGCCTGCCACTGCACGAACCCGAGGTAGGACGGCCCCCACATGCCCACGTTGCCGTTGCACCATTCCTGGGCCGCCAGCCACGAAATCGTGTCGGCGCCGTCCGCCGCGTCGTGGACGTGGGGGACGAAGATCCCGTCCGAGCCGAAGGTTCCCCGACAGTCCTGAAAGGCCACGGCATACCCGGCGCGCATCACCGCGAACAAGTTCGGTGAGGTGCCACCCAACTGCCCGATCGTCTCCTTGCTGTAGGGCGTACGCACCAGCAGTACCGGCACCGGCTCCGGCGTCATCCGCTCGCCGCACCGCCTCGGCGAGGCATCCGCCACGGCCCAACTCGCCATCGGTGCTGCCGTGTCCGCGATCTGGGAGCGGCGCACCAGCCAGATCGGCGACGTGGAGATCGACATCGAGTACGCCCTGCACTACCTGCACCCCACGCACTTCGTCCGCCAGTCCGGCCACGCCATCGACGTGGGTGCCGAACGCGTCGCCACCAACGGCTTGTTCGCGTGCGCCGACGACCGCTACGTGATGCTGGAGGCAGGACCTCCCTACGCCAAGCTGCTGGACGGCTACCTGAACTTCTTCGACTGCGGCAACAACCGCGAGGCCCTCGCCCGCAAGGTCGCGCGCTGGCACTCCGAAGACCTGGAGGAGGCTCTCGCCGCGGTGGGCCTGCCCTGCTGCCGAGCCTTCACCAGGGAGCAGTGGCTGGAGCATCCGCAGGGCCGACTGCTGGAGCGCACCCCCGTCGTGGAGATCGTGAAGATCGCCGACACCGCCCCCGTGCCGTGGACGCCGAACGCCACCTTCCCCCTCGACGGGCTGCGCGTTTTGGACTTCACCCACGTCCTTGCTGGTCCGCGCAGCGCACGGACTCTCGCCGAATACGGCGCCGAGGTGCTCCACATCAGCGCCCCGCAGTACGCGGACACCATGGCCCAGCACCTTGGCGTCGACGTCGGAAAGCACTGCGCGTACCTCGACCTGCGCGAGCCCGCCCAGCTCAGCCGTATGAGGGAACTGGCCACCGAGGACGATGTGTTCACCACCACCTGGCGCCCGGACGTCAACGATCGGTTCGGCCTCACCCCCGCCGCGCTCGCGGCCGGGAGTGCGCACGGCATCGTGTACATGAGCGCCAACGCCTACGGCCACCAGGGCCCTTGGGCTCGCCGGCCAGGATTCGACCAGAACGGGCAGGTCGCTTCCGGCTTCGCCGCGCGCGAGGGGGCGCCGGGGAGGCCCCGCTTCTCCCCGGTCTTCTACCTGGCCGACCTGATCACCGGATACCTGGCCGCCGCAGGCATGATGGCCGCCCTGCTGCGCGGGTCCGTGGAGGGCGGTTCCTACCACGTGCGGCTCTCCCTCACCCGCAGCGCGATGTGGGTACAGGAGCTTGGCCTTGTCGACGAACAACTCCTGGAGGGTGTGCCGGAGAGGGACACCCACCCAGCGCGGACGGTCACGTTCGACACGTCCTACGGCGCCGTCATCAGCCTCGCCCCGCCGTTGGCCTTCTCCAACCTGCCTCTGCCGCGCGCTGAGCGGCTCGCCCTTACGGTGCGGATCCGGCGGCCTGGAAGCCCCGAACCAGCTGACGGCATCGACGATGGAGCACCGTCGCCGTCCTGGCCGGGGTCAGCGCCGACTGCTACGCCCGTCTGGAACAGGGCCGCGAGCGGCATCCCTCCGGCCAGGTCGTCGACGCCCTCGCGCGGGCCCTGAACCTGGATTCCGACGCGTGCCGGCACGCCTACCGCCTGGCCGGGCTAGTTCCTAGCGCCCAAGCCCCCGCCCCGGACGAGGAGCGCGTCGCCCCCGAACTAGGGGGTTGAGGAACATCGGAACGAAAACAGGCGCTAAGCCTTCGTCGGCCCTGGTGGGCGGCTGACGGGGTGTCGGCCGCGGGGCCGGTCTGAAGTCGTCCCACGGATATCGCCCTATATCTGCGGTATCACTGAGCGCGACCTGCGGGAACGTCTTCCGCACGCTGCGTGAAGCGGCCCTGTTATCTGTGGCAAGGGAGATGCCGTGTCCGCCGTCGTGCTACTGCCGACCGGGAAGGCGCTGACGGTCCGAACGGCGGCCGACGCCTTCCTCGACTCGCTCGCCAACCCGAACACCGTCCGGAACTACGGCATCGCCGTCGGGAAGACCGCCGAGCGGATCGGCGAGGGCCGGCCGCTCGTCTCGGTGGCGGACGACGAGATCGGCGAGGCGCTGGAGTTGCTGTGGGGCGGCTCGGCGGTGAACACCTGGAACGCCCGACGGGGCGCGGTGCTGTCCTGGACCGGCTGGTGCTCCGAGCGCGGTTACGACGGGCCGAGCGTGCCAGTGTGGGCGAAGCGGTTGGCGGCGCCGGACTCGGACACCCCGGTGCGCTCGAAGATGGCGATCGACCGGCTGATCGCCCGCCGCGACGTCCACCTGCGGGAGAAGACGCTGTGGCGGATGTTCTACGAGACGTGCGCCCGCTCGGAGGAGGTTCTGGACGTCAACATCGAGGACCTGGACCTGGCCGGCCCGCCGTTGCCCGGTGAAGGCCAAGGGCGCGCAGCCGAAGGTGCGCCGCCGCGGCGCCACCCGCGCCGACTTCGTGCTGGAGACGGTGTTCTGGGACGCCGGCGCCGCCCGGCTCCTGCCCCGTCTACTCAAGGGTCGCACGCGCGGGCCGGTCTTCGTCACCCACCGCCGCCCCGGCCCCGGCAAGGTGCTCTCCGCCCGGGACGTCTGCCCCGACACTGGCCTGGCCCGCCTGTCCTACGGCCAGGCCCGCGCGCTGCTCGACCAGCACACCGCGCTGGCCGGGCCGGGCACCGGCTGGGACCTGCACGAGTGGCGGCACTCTTCACTGACCCACCTCGGGGAGCAGGGTGCGTCCCTGCTGATGCTGATGGCCAAGCCGAGGCACAAGAAGGCGGAGAACGTCCGACGGTACTTCAAGCCGTCGGCGGAGGCCATCGCCGAGGTGACCAGCCTGCTCGCGCCGGGGGACGTGCGGCGCTGAGCGGGCGTGAGGTTCGGGCGCTGCCCTCGGGTGTGCCGACCGGGGTTCTCTTGCGACGGAGGCCGGCCGGCACACCCGCCGATTCAGCCCTGGAGGGAGGCGAGCCAGGCGGTCAGCAGGCGGTTGACCTCCTCGGGACGCTCCTGCTGGATCCAGTGCCCGCAGCCGTCCAGGATGTGGATGGAGGCCAGCGCGGGGAGGGTGGCTGGGTAGGCGTCGATCGCGTCGGCCATCCAGGTCGTGGAAGCGTCCAGGGCGCCGCCGATGAACAGGGAGGGCTGCTTGATCGGGGCTCCGCCGTACTGAGCGAGGTCCTCCCAGTCGCGGTCCATGTTGCGGTAGCGGTTGAGGGCCCCGGTCATGCCGGTGCGCTCGAACTCCCCGGCGTACACGTCGAGGTCGTCCTCGGTCAGCCAGGCGGGCAGCTTGCCGCCGGGGAAGCGGTCGCGCAGCCGGCCGCCGGTGCGGGCCACAAAGTGCGGGTCGGGCTCGCCCTGGGCGGGCATGGTGTCGGCGGACATGGCCGCGTAGAAGCCCGCGAGCCAGCCCCGGAGGTCGGGCTCCATCTCTGCTTCGGCCCGGCCGGGCTCCTGGAAGTACGAGACGTAGAACTCCTGGTCGCCGCCCATCTGCGCGAAGACGTCGGTGGGGCGGGGGCCGCCGGGCGGCGCGTAGGGGACGCTCAGCAGTCCGACGGCGCGGAAGACCTCGGGGTGGAGCAGGGCGGAGGCCGCCGCGATGCTGGAGCCCCAGTCGTGCCCGACGACCACCGCCCTCTCCTCGCCCAGGGCGCGCACCAGGGCGACGTTGTCCTCCACTAGGTCGAGCATCCGGTAGGCGTCCGTCGCGGCCGGCTTGGAGGAGCGGCCGTAGCCGCGCACATCGAGCGCCACGGCCCGGTACCCCGCCGCCGCGAGGGCCGGGAGTTGGCGGCGCCAGGAGTACCAGGACTCGGGGAAGCCGTGGACGAGCAGGACCAGCGGTCCGGTGCCCTGCTCGACCAGGTGCAGGCGCCCAGCGGGTGCCTCGATGGTGCGGTGGCGCAGGTCGGCGGACGGCGCGGGTTGGTGCATCGCTTCTCCTCGGTTCACGGGCGGCCGCGGTTACCCACCGATCATGCGGCGTGGCGACCGGGCGACGCGAGCACTCTTGCCATCCTGGCAAACTGGCAGGACAGGGCGGTGGAGGCGGCACGGCCGGAGGGAGCGGGGCGACGGTGACGGACGACGGCATAGCCGACACGCTGGCGGCCATGGGCCCCCGGCTGCGGACCGCGCGCGAGCAGCAAGGCGCCACACTCACCGGCGTCAGTCGCGCGACCGGCATCTCGCTGAGCACGCTGTCGCGGATCGAGACCGGCCGGCGCAAGCCGACCCTGGAGGTGCTGCTGCAGCTCGCGAAGGCGTACGACGTCTCCCTGGACGAGCTGGCCGGCACCGCACCCGCCGCGGCGGCCGGACCGCGCACCCCGGTGCCGCAGCGTTCCGGCAACGACAAGGCGGTGCTACCGCTGACCCGGTACGTCGGGGGCCTGCACGCCCACAAGCACGTCCTGCCCGCCATCGACGCGCCGCCGGCGCGGCCGCGGCAGGTCTCCCATGACGGGTACGAATGGCTGTGCGTCCTGTACGGGCGGCTGTGGCTGGCGCTCGGCGAGCAGGACCTCGTGCTGAGCGCCGGGGACGTGGCCGAGTTCGACACCCGCACCGCCCACGGAGTCGCGAACGCCGGACCCGGCGGACCGGTCGAATACCTGATCATGTTCGGGCCGCAGGGGGAGCGCCTACGATCGCGCACCCCAGCCCCCGACCGCTGGGCCCGGTAGTGCGGAGCACAGCGTCCGGGCCCCGCGACGGTGCCTGCGGCTTCACGCCTCGGCAGCGTCCGGATCACGCAGTGGTCGCAGGCCGCCGGGCAGGTCAGGGAGCTGGAAGGAGTACCGGACGAGCATGTTGATGTGGTGCCGCACGAACGGTGAGAGGCGAGCCACGTCCTCGTCATGGACGTCGAAACCGTCCATCCGCAGCTGCTTCACCGCAGCGTCCATGTACCGCGTGTTGAACAGCACGAGGGCGTTGAGGACCAGCCCCAGAGCCCCGATCTGGTCCTCCATGCCCTCCTGGTAGCGCTGGTAGGGCTGCCCGTGCCTGCCGTGGAAGATCTTCCGGGCGAGGGAGTGGCGGCCCTCCTGGAGGTTGGCCTGGCTCTTGATCTGCCGCCGGTAGCCGGGCTCGTCGGCGAGGCGCAGGATGTGCAGGGTCTTGGCGATCCGCCCGTAGTGCGCGATCCGCCGCGGGTGGCGTCCTGGAAAGCGTCGTAGTCGGCGGTGCGGTCGATGCGCCACATCTTCTGGTCCGGCAGATCCGCCAACTGCGGCGCGTACGCGAACCCGGCCAGGGTCAGCAATCCGAAGACGGTGTCGCTGTAAGAGGTCGTTTTCTCCCGTTGTTTCATCCTGGAATCTGTGGTTGATGCTGGTTTATGGGGTCGCGCCAGGAGACGGTGGCTTCGCCGGTGAGGCGGCGGGCCATGAGGTCGGTCATGGCCAGGTGGATCATGGCTTCGGAGCGTGCGGGGAGGGCTTCGTAGTCGCGTGCCAGGCGGCGGTGGAACATCAGCCATCCATAGGTGCGTTCGACAGCCCATCGTTTCGGGATGGGGATGAAGCCCCTGGCTCCGGGGGTGCGCTGAACGATTTCCGCGTCGATGCCCAGGCGGGCTGCATGTTCGACGAGATGCTGGCGGTAGCCGCCGTCCACCCAGACTTTCCGAATGGTGGGATGGGCGGCGGCCACGGCGTTGACCAGGTGTGTGCCGGCCACTGAGTCCTGCACACTCGCGGCCGTGACAACAACCGCCAGGAGCAGGCCGAGGGTATCGGTGACGATGCTGCGCTTGCGGCCCACGATCTGATCTCGGCGAGGCTGAGGTGGATCAGTCGGGAGGATCCGTTTCTGCTTTCTCAGTGTCGAGTTCGCGGGCCTGCAGCACGGTCAGGCAGGCGTGGACTGCCATGGTCAGGGTGATGTGACGGTGCCAGCTCGGGTAGCGGCGGACTTGGTAGTCCGTCCAGGCCGCACTCCTGCTTCGCGCTCTGGTCGGGTAGGACCGCCGCATTGCTGCGGCGGTCCCCCGGGACCGTTGTCCGAGCACGCCGCTCAAGCAAGCCCCGCAGACTCGCAGGCGCTTGAAGGTGCTGGCTTGTGTCTGCGACGCCGTTCGGCCCAGTAGTCGGTGAGGGCGGGGTCGTCGACGGACGCTCTGCCCTTAACCATCTGGTGCCGGACAATCTTCGTCCAGGAGCCACAACCGCGATCATGAACGACCGTGGCTGACGTACTCCTTCAGGGCCTGTGGTTCCACCAGGTCGACGGTGTCGTGATCGAAGGCGCCGTGTCCGACGACGAGTTGGTGGTCGTGCGGGCCCGGACGGCCGCGGAATGGGCTGCGTATCCAGCGTGTGGAACCGGTCCGGGTGCGCAGCCGGTACATCCGCCGGCTCGCCGACAGCGCGGTCTCCGGACGCTCGGCGCTGATCGAGTTACGGGTCCGGCGGTTCCGCCGTGCTCAATAGGACTGCCCGCAGGCGACGTTCGCGGAGCAGGCCGACGGACTGACGTTCGCCGCCGAAGTGTCCAGACGGCCCGGGGTGGTTTGGTCAGGAGCCGTAATGGGGGAGGACGTCGGTGTCGAGCGGGGACGGCAGCGGGGCGGGCAGGTCGATCGCCTCTCCGTACAAGCCGTGAAGCTGGCCGGGGTACTCGCCGTCCTTGGGGCGGGTATGCAGAGTCCAGCGGCCGGTACGAGGGTCGCACCTGGTCCCCTGGGAGAGCTTGCTCCACCCCGAGCCCGTTGACGGCGGCAGCTCGGGAACGGCTCGACGCCGGCCAAGGAGCGGCTGAAAGGTCAGCGCATGCCCGCGCGGAAGCACTTGAGGGCATCGATCGTCCGCACGACTTCGTTGCGGCGCTTGCAGATCTCCTTGTTGAAGCCGGTGGGGCGACCGCTCTTACCGCCCCGGCTGCGTCGGTTGGTCCGCTGGTTCCTCGGTTCGGGGATGGTGTGCTTGATCTGGCGTCGGCGTACGTAACGGCGGTTGCGGCGCGAGGAGTACGCCGCGTCGCCGCCCAGATGATCTGGACGAGTGCGCGGATGACCACCGCCTGGACGGGCCGCACGTGCACCCTCCATGACCAGGATGAGCTGCGGGGCGTCGCCCCGTGCCCCGGAGTGAGCAGGTGGCTTTCCGCTTCTATGGGTGAAGTGGCAACGCGCGCACGTCCTTCAACGTGCGGAGGCCGTGTCGTCACCGAGCCGAGCGCCGGCGCGGGACGGGTGAGGCGGTTCCCTGGAATGCATCTGCGGAGGATCGGCAATTACAATGGACACATACACCCATAAGGGGCATGCGTAGGGGTAGAGGCTCTGCCGACCGCCCCGCAGAACGCAGCGCGGCGCTCTTCAGCACCCCGCGCACGTCACCATGCGCTTCTCGGATTTCCCAGGGAGCATTCTCATGGCTGGTCAAACCGCCTCAATCGTCCTTGAGCCCGAGGCACAGGAGCTCGCCCACGCAACCTCGCAACATCCGTTCCTGTACGAGCTGGATCCGACCGCAGCGCGCAAGGTGCTCGACGACCTCCAGGCCGCGCCAGTCGACAAGCTGCCGGTCGCCGAGGAGTGGGTTTCGGTTCCGGCAGCAGTGGGCGATGTACGGGTACGCATCGTCAAGCCGCAGGGCGCCACCGGAACGCTGCCCGTCGTGTTGTACATGCACGGCGGTGGCTGGGTGCTGGGCAATGCCGGTACTCACGACCGCCTGGTGCGCGAGCTGGCGGTCGGCGCCCGTGCGGCAGTGGCCTTCGTAGAGTACACGCCGTCGCCCGAGGCGCACTATCCCGTGGCCATCGAGCAGGGCTACGCCACCGCGCAGTGGATCGTCCGCGAGGGGCCGTCCAAGGGGCTGGATGCACAGCGCATGGCCGTGGCCGGGGAATCGGTCGGCGGGAACATGACCGCCGCACTCGCCCTCATGGCCAAGGAGCGCGGTGACGTCACGTTCGTACAGCAGTCGATGTATTACCCGGTGACGGATGCAGCCATGAACACCGATTCCTACGACCAGTTCGCCACCGGCTACTACCTGAGCCGCAAGCTGATGGAATGGTTCTGGGACGCCTACACGAACGACCCGAACCAACGCGCGGAGATCACCGCGTCTCCCAATCAGGCCACCATCGAGCAGCTCTCCGGCCTGCCGCCCGCCCTGCTGATCGTCGACGAGGCAGACGTGTTGCGCGATGAGGGCGAGGCGTACGCCGCCAAGCTCCGAGCCGCCGGCGTTCCGGTGACCACGGTGCGCTACGACGGCACGGTCCACGACTTCATGCTGCTCAACTCGCTGAGTCAGTCCAAAGCCGCCCGCGGAGCCATCGACCAGGCAACAGCGTTCCTGCGCAATGCCCTTGGAACCGCCCGAGCCTAGACTTTGCGGGCACGGACGCCCCACCGACACAGACGGAGCGCAGCGGGCCCGAGCCTGGGCTAGCCACGCGGTCCCGGTTCCCGGGGGCCGCAGCCTCCGGTACCAACGGGTTGAGGGGAAGGAATGAGCGGCCTGCTCTCGGACATTCTCGAGGCTCACGGCGGCGTGAAGCGGTGGGAGCGGCTGACGACCGCGACGGCCACCATCGTCAGCGACGGCGAACTCTTCGCGTCCAAGGGTCTGTCTCAGGACCTCCAGCCGCGCCGAATGACGCTCAGCTTGCATGAGGAACGTGCGTCGGTGAGCCCCTTCGGCTCCTCCGATCAGCACTCCGACTTCACGCCCGGTCGTATAGCGATCGTACGGAGTGACGGCACGGTCGTGGCCGAGCGTCTCGACCCGCGTAAGTCGTTCTCGGGGCACGTCCTGGACACCCCCTGGGATCCGCTGGACCGCGCCTACTTCAACGGGTACGCGCTGTGGACGTACCTGACCACACCGTTCTTCATGATCATGGATGGCATGACCGTCGAGGAAAGGGAACCCTGGACCGAATCGCCGGCCGAGCGCTGGCGCCGTCTCCGGGTCACGTTCCCGGACGACATCGCAAGCCACAGCACGGTCCAGGACTTCTACTTCGGGGACGACCTTCTGCTCAGACGGCACGACTACCACGTGGACATCGCCGGCGGCTTCGCGGCCGCCCAGTACGTCACTGACATCGAGGAAGCGGACGGCATCAAGTTCCCGATCAGGCGTCGCGCGTATCTGCGCGGGCCCGACGGAAGTCCTGACCACGATCACGTCATGGTGAGCATCGACCTGAGTGACGTGCACTTCTCATGACGTCCTCTGACGCACAGCGACGCCTATGGCGACCACGTCGACATCGACACGGCCTGCATGCCCGTTGCGCTCAGCAGCGATTCGACGCAGGACCGCCGGCCCAGAACAGGCGCGAGTCTGAAGGGCTGCCGAGACGGGAGCTTCAAGCTGCGATGAGAGCGCGTTGCTGGGCAATGCCTTCGTCTGCACCCGACGTCTCGTAACAAGGAGTCGTGTCCCATGCTCGCCATTCAACTTCCCCGGTTCGGGGAGCCGGAGAAGAGCCTGAAGGTTGTGGACGTGCCCGAGCCCCCGGCTCCCACCGCCGGGCTGGCACTGATCCAGATCGAATACGCCCCGCTCGACCACCACGACCTCCTCCTGGCGGAGGGTATCTACCCCGTTCGCCCCGAACTGCCCACCGCCATCGGCAACGAGGGCGTCGGCACGGTGGTGTGGGCTCCGATCCGGTACTACTCGGCCTCGATGGCGTCAGCGGAACGGCCACCGCGCTCCTGCTGGACGTGCTGACCGACGGCGCGCTGCTGGTGATCTACGGGTACCTGAGCGGCCGGCCGTTCACGCCCGACCCGGACGCGCTGAAGACGAAGAACATCACCACGACGGAGTTCTGGATGTACCAGGACGAGTTTCTGCCCCGCCTTCCGGCTCTGAACGCGGAGTCCGCGCGGCTGGTCGCCGAGGGAAAACTCGTCCTGCCCTCCGCGCCCGTCTACAAAGCGGCGGACTTCCCCGAGGCACTCGCGTACTTCAGGAACCACGGCAAGGTCCTCCTGGACTTCCACCCGCATCGCGCGTAGGCGCCGCCGCACCTGCCGCTGAGGCCGGGACCACCCCGAAGGGAAGCGGCCGGAGTCGATCACACGGCCGCTGCAGGGCCG
This sequence comes from Streptomyces sp. NPDC058000, assembly GCF_042886435.1. Classification (NCBI taxonomy): domain Bacteria; kingdom Bacillati; phylum Actinomycetota; class Actinomycetes; order Kitasatosporales; family Streptomycetaceae; genus Streptomyces; species Streptomyces sp. NPDC058000. Next base: position 80,745 of record NZ_JBHVQS010000010.1, on the reverse strand, counting down.
CCGGAACGGCCTGACACACGATCAAGGATGAGCAGCATGACCGCACACAGCACCATCGGCATTCTCGGCGCGGGAGAGGTCTGCCGGGCCGTCGCCGACAAGGCGGTCCGTCACGGACATGAGGTACTCATCGGCAACAGGCGGGGCCCGGAGACACTCAAGGCGGTCGTGGCGCAGCTGGGGCCGAAGGCCCGTGCGGTGACGGCCGAGGAGGCGGCGCAGCCGGATCTCGTCTTCCTCGCGGTGCCGTTCTTCGCCGTACCGGACCTGACCGGCCTTACCGAGTGGTCCGGGAAGATCGTCGTCGACACGACGAATCAGTTCGCCGCGGCCAACCCCTGGCGGGGCCGGTACGACGTCGGTGACCTCACGGGCAGCGAGTGGGTCGCCGAGCGCCTTCCCGGCGCGCGGATCGTGAAGGCGTTCAACACCCTGTTCGCCGCGTTCATCGCCGCCGACCCCCAGCACGAGGAAGGCCACCAGGTGGTCTTGTACGCGGGCGACGACGCCGACGCGAAGGCGGCCGTGGCCGGTTTGCTGGACGAGTTCGGGTTCGCCGCACTGGACCTCGGTGGTCTGCGAGAGGGCGGGTGGCTGATGCAGTTCGACGGCCCGCTCTGCACACGGCACTTCCTGCTTCAGGATGCCGGCTGACGACCCAGACCTCGGTCACCCCCGGCACGTACGCGCAGCACACACAGGAGGAGCGTCATGAGCCGTCGTGTCGTCTACACCCGCGGCGGGTCGCCCGCCGACGTCCTGCCCGTCGTCGAGGAGCCGGAGCCGGAAGCGCCGGTGACCGGTCAAATTCTCGTCCGCACAACCGCGTTCCGGTGCACCTGGTGATCTCCAGGCCGCCGAGGCGTATCCAGGGAACACGGACAACCGGCCCCGGCCGGGGTCGAAGCCACCGGCGTGGTGGAGGCCATCGGCCCGGACACACCGATGGCACTGGGAGTCGAAGTCGGCGCACGGGTGACGGTCTTCCCTCACCCAGGCGCCGCCGAGCTCGTCGCGGGCCTCGGGGCTCGCGAGCAGTGCGTCGTGGAGCTTGGTCGCAAAGACGCCGGGCCTGGATCTCGACCGCGTCGGTTTCCGGGGTGGCAGATGCGCTCCATGGCCCCAGGCCGCGCAGACTTGGGGATGCGGCATGCGGCCGACGAAGCGAGGGTGATCCCATGACCAGCTTCAGAGGACTGCACGGACCGCGAGTGCTGGTCCGGAGTGGAGGGCACCAACAACGAGTTCGCCCACGGACACGGCATGCGCCACTGCCGCTACCGAGGACAGCCGAAAGCCCACCTGCAACACGAACTCACGGCCATCGCCGTGAACATCGAACGCCTCAGCGGCCGGTCAGTAACCGAGGAAGCCTCTTCACCGAGACCGCCGACCGCCTTCCAGACCTTCCTGGACCAGAACGACATCCCCCGGCCGAAGTCCTGGCGAACCCTCGGTACCTGAGCCCGACCATCCAAGATCCCCGACAGAGTCAAGCTTGGACAAGGTTGGCTCTCTCGACGACGGTACGTAGGACGAGCTCAACCGGTCGTCTGTATGGTGGTCTCGCCATTAGCTGATACAGCTGTGGATGATCCTGCTACGGCACTGGCCTCTCCTACGAGCTGGGGGTCAGGTCCTGGAGGCCGACGACCCGCAGCAGTTCGAGCCGCTCGTAGGTCTGCGTGCCAGGCCGTGCCGAGTGCACGATGAGTTGTTGGCTGTGACCGTCGCTGAGGAGCACCTCGCAGTCGAGGTCGAGGACTCCGACCACGGGGTGCAGGAACCGCTTGGGCGATGGGCGGCGCACCACGACGTCGTGCGACTTCCAGAGCTCCTCGAACTCCCTTGACGCGGCCCGAAGTTCCGCCACGAGGGCGGCCGGGCCCGGGTCGTCGGGGCGGGCCGCGGTGACCGCCCGCAGGCTTGCCACATGGGCGCGGGCGTGCGCCTCGTGGTTCTCGGGCGGGAACAGGGCCCGTGCGTCCGGGACCGTGAACCAGCGGCGGATCATATTCGTCCCCGCCTGGTCACCGGTCAAGGCCACCGACATCGTGTTCTGCGCGAGCACCTCGCCCCAGTCGCTCAGCACCGACGCCGGCAGGTCGTGCAGCCGGTCCAGGATCAGCAGCAGCCCTGGGCGGACGTGGCCCGAGGAACCGCCGGGCCGCGGAGGCTCCTCGCCCGCCAAGTGGAACAGGTGGTCGCGCTCGACGTCCGTGAGCCGCAGGGCGCGGGCGAGAGCGGTGAGCATCTGCCGGGATGGGTGGGAGCCGCGGCGCTGTTCCAGGCGCGTGTAGTAGTCCGTGGACATTCCGGCGAGCTGCGCCACCTCCTCGCGGCGCAGGCCCGGGGTGCGGCGCCGCGGACCCGCGCTCAGGCCCACGTCGCAGGGGGCCAGGCGGGTGCGGGCGCGGCGCAGGAAGTCGGCCAGTTCGGTTCGGTCCACGGTTCCAGGATCTCTCGGACCCGGACTCGCATCCAGGGAGCGCCGGTCCCTGGATAACCGCGTCTCTCCCGCTGTTCCCGTCGCTCCCGCACGCTTCAGACATGGCTACGACGACGAGGAGGCGGCCATGCTGACATTGGTGACAGGAGCGACGGGTCAGGTTGGGCGGCGGTTCGTGCCGCGGCTGCTGCAGAGCGCGGCGCCCGGCGACGAGGTGCGGGTTCTGGTGCGGGATGCGGCGCGCGGCGAGCAGTTCGCCGGGCTCGGCGCGCAGGTGCTGGTCGGCGATCTGCGCGACGCGGAGGTTCTCGGCAAGGCGACGGCCGGTGTGGACGCGGTGGTCAACGTCGCCGCCGCGTTCCGCGGGGTGGCGGACGAGGAGGCGCGGGCGGTCAACCGGGACGCGGCCGTCGAGCTCGGCCGGGCCGCGGTGGCCTCGGGCGTGCGCCGGTTTGTGCAGGTCAGCACCGGACTCGTGTACGGCGCGGGGCGGGGTAGGGCGCTGGTCGAGGACGACGAGACGGTGCCGGGCGGTCATTTCTGGGGCGTCTACCCCGAGTCCAAATGGGAGGCGGAACGTGCGCTCGGAGCGCTGGACGGCCTGAACGACCTCCGCATCGGACGGCTGCCGTTCGTGTACGGCGACGGGGACCCGCATCTCGCCAACGCGATGGAGTGGGCGCCGAACTGGCCCGCCATGCAGCGCCTACACATGGGTCACCACATGGATGTGGCGCGGGGCCTCCAGCGGCTGCTGTACGCGCCCGGGGCGCACGGCGTCTACAACATCGCCGACGACGCCCCGGTCACCACGGTCGACCTCTTCCAGCTCCATGGCCTGCCGGTGCCGCAGGAGGCGTACGACAAGGACGCCCCGGACCCCTGGCACAGCGTGATGTCGACGGCCCGCATCCGTCACGAACTGGGCTACCGCCCGCTGGTCCCGTCGGTGTGGACGGCACGGGACGCGGGGGTGCTGTAACCGGTCCGCGGCCGACGCCCACTTGATCGGTCACCCGGGACTGGGCGCAACCGGCTCTCCGAGCACATCGATGAACTCGTGTGGACCCGCGCCGCGTTGGGCGGCCTGATGGCCACGGCCCGGGCCCATCGGGAGGGCGAGGCGCTCGCGTGAAGTGTCCGAGCGCGCCGTGGGTCAGGTGGTGGTACGAGCGCCCCACGCGTTCCGGAGAGCTGACTCCACGCCTTCCCCGAGAACGCCGTGCGTCATCCCGCCTGGCAGGGTGGGCAGTTCAGCCCAGTGGGTCACGGTTTCCTCACTGGTAAGGCCATAAGGCAGACGGACAACGCCGTCGGAGTCGACGAAGCAGTCCCGGTGCTCTGTCCCGTCCTCACTCCAGTGCAGAGTCGTGAAGACCATCGGCCTCACCAGCCAAAATTCCTCACCCAACGCCGTAGCAGTCTCGGACTCGGTGGTGCTGTCAGCCGGATACCGGCCTGTGATCGCTGCTGCCACCGGTGTACCGCTCCGAGGCAGCCTCTCGCGGGTGTCAACCCACGTCACCACGGTGTTCAGATTCGTCATCTCCACCCTCGCTCAGGCACTCGGCACATCCTCTTCTGCCCGTATGCCGACGGCAGGCAAGGGCTCTGCCCCGACCTCGGCATCTGGCAAGACCGCCCGGCGCTCGCGAGGGTTGCTTGAGCGGGAACGAGCACTGGACGGCGATCACCCTCTCTGCGGCAACGACCTACCGGATCCTCACCGATGACGCCAACGGCTGCGTGAGCCCGGCTCGTTCTGTCCGGGATTCGAGATCACCCCCCATCGCCCGTTGGACTTGCTCCGAAACCGGCATCGGTGGGCCCTTCGGCGTGGTCGTGAGGGAGCGAGGTGCGGATGATCCGGCGCTCCCGGAGCCGGGTCACCTGGGGTGGCAACCGGCCCTCGGGGGGCTGCGTCTCCCCGACTGCGAGGACTCGGCGTGCCGGACGGAACGGAAAGGGCAGTCGATGTCGAACGGAACTCTGTGCGCGGTGCTGTGCGCTGCGGTGGCCGTGCTGCTCTTCGGCTTCGCGTGGCGGGAGGCGGCCGTGGTGCGTCGGCTGCGGCGGGACGGCATTCCCACACGGGGTGTCGTGGTCGACAACACGCAGCTCGCCGACGACGACGGGCACATCTGGGTGCCGGTCATAGCCTTCCACGACCAGCAGGGACACCGCGTGGAGTTCTCACCCCGGATGCGTGGAACCGGGATGGGCCTGGCGACCGGGCGGGAGGTTCCGGTGGTGTACGAAGGTCGGCACCCCCAGACGGCACGGGTGCAGTTGTGGCGGCACATGATGGGGCCGGCGGTGTCCCTGCTGCTCGGTGGATTGGCCTTCCTCGGCGCCGGCATACTGATTGTCCTGGAGAACTGACCGCATCAGGTGGGCAGCGGTCCATGGCGGTGTCGCGAGCGACCCCGGCATTTTCGGGTGACGTCCTTCCTCTCCGACCGTGAATCGCCATGTCACACCAGGGCAGTCAAGTCGCCCGGATCGCTGTCAGCGTCCGAGGCGTGAACATGCCCCCCTTCTACGGGGAGCTTGTCGACCATGCGTAACCGGGTCTTTCCCCGCCGGTCCGCTGCGACGTTCGCGGCGTCGGCCGCCGTCGCCTCGCTCCTCGCCACTGCTTGTTCGCGCGGCGGGGAGACGGCGCAGGCACCGTCCTCGTCCGCTGCCGCGTCGACAGGGACTGACGCGGCGCCGGGGAAACCGGCCGAGGGATCGTCCAAGGTGACGCTTCATCCTGTGCACGCGGACTTCGACTATCAGCTCGGCGGTCCCTACACCCGGCCGAGCGGGGTGTCCGTCGTCGTCCGTGCCCACACGCCGTCGCCCGCGCGGGGGCTCTACAACATCTGCTACGTCAACGCCTTCCAGGCCCAGCCGGGCGGGGAGGAGGAGTGGGATGCCGACCTGCTGCTCCGTGACAAGGCCGGCGCGGTCGTCATGGACAAGGACTGGGGGGAGGCGATGCTGGACGTGCACACCGACGCCAAGCGCAAGCGGATCGCGCGAAAGGTGAACGCCTGGATCGACGCATGCGCGGCCAAGAGCTACACGGCCATCGAGCCGGACAACTACGACAGTTACACGCGCGTGCCCGACACATGTTGGTGATCGAGTACACCGAGCAGGGCATGAAGAAGGCGTGCCGGGGATGGGGCGACAAGATCAGCATCGTCCGGCGGGATCTGTACCTCGAGCCCGCCGGTGACAAGGACTACCACCGCGAAACCTGCGACAGGTTCTGATGCACCGGCATTCGACGCCCGTCGTTTGCGAGAGGCCCCGCTCTTCAAGGACTAGCCCGATCCCGATCACTCCTCGGCGGTCAACCTTGCAGTGGGCCGGAGGCCAGGACTCTGGTGGCGAAGTTCGCCAACTGTGCCCGCATTCTTTCCCGCGGCACGCGCTCTTCTCCGGCCAGGTGCTCGACGAGGTCGGCTCGCGTGGCGGCGAGCAGGGCGTGGGCGGTGAAGTCGCTGTCGGTCAGGCCGGGGATCTGCTCCAGTACGGCTTGGAGCATGCTGTGCCACCGCTCGTAATGCTCCGCCTGGTACGGGCTGCTGCTTCCACTTTCCTCCAACGCCAGCGCGAGGCGCCGGTTGTCGAGTTTGAAGCACAGGACGGCGTCGAGCAGGGCGGGCACGCGATCCCGCGGTGGGGTCGCGGGTCCCAGGGGCGGTGGGCCGGCTTCGACGGCCTGTCTGATCGGTTCGAGCCGTGCCTCGTACAGCGCGCGGAGCAGCCCGGTGCGATCGCCGAAGGCCCGGAAGAGCGTGCCCTTACCGACGCCGGCCGCTGAAGCGACGTCGGCCATGGTGACGTCCGCGGGACTTTCGCAGCGGGCGAAGAGGGCGTCGGCGGCCGTGAGTACGGCCTCCCGGTTGCGGGCGGCGTCCTTGCGGGGCTTGCGCTCGGTCATGCTGCTCCTCATTTGCAAACCGGACCCGTGGTCCGTATCGTCGAACCGGACCCAGGGTCCGTATTCTAGAGCTGGAGGATACCCATGTCCGCGCCGACTTCTGCGGCGGATCTGTACCGCCACGGTCTGCGACTGCTGCTCGACAAGAACATTCCCGCGTGGGTCGACCTGTGGGCCGAGGACGGCCTCATGGAGTTCCCCTTCGCCCCCGAGGGCTGGCCCCAGCGTCTGGAGGGCAAGGAGGCCGTCGCCGCCTATCTGCGCCACTACCCCGACCACATCGATCTGCACGACTTCCCCGACCTGCGGATCCACCAGACCACCGCCCCGGAGACCATCGTCGTCGAGATGCGCGGCGTCGGCCGCCTGGTGGAGACCGACAGCCCCTTCGACATGACCTACATCGCCGTCGTGACCGTTCGAGACGGCCGCATCACCTCCTACCGCGACTACTGGAACCCCCTCGCCGTCCTTGAACCCGGCACCGACTTCACCGGGAGCAACCGATGACCACCACCGGCACCACGTTGGTCATCGGCGCCACCGGCACCACCGGCAGCCGCACCGCCGCGCAGCTGACGACCGCCGGCCACCGCGTCAAAGCCGCCAGCCGTCAGGCCGCCCCGGGCGCCGACACCGAGCCGGTCCGCTTCGACTGGTACGACCCCGCCACCCACGCCGCCGCCCTCGGCGGGGTCGACCGCGTCTACCTCATACCGCCCCCGGGTGACCCCGATCCCGCGGCGATCATGCTGCCGTTCCTCCATCAGGCCCGCACCGTCGGCGTGCACCGCGCGGTGCTGCTGAGCTCCTCGGCCATCCCCGAGGGCGGCCCGGCGGTGGGAACGGTGCACCAGGCTCTGCCCGATCTGTTCGACCAGTGGGCGGTACTGCGGCCCTCGTGGTTCATGCAGAACTTCACCGGCACGCACGCACACGCCGTAAGCATCCGTGCAGACGGCACCATATGGACCGCCACCGAGAGCGGCCGGGTCGGCTTCGTCGACGCCGAGGACATCGCCGCCGTCGCCGTCCGCGCTCTGACCGACGAGCAAGCCCCCAACGCCGATCTCGTCCTCACCGGACCCGAGGCACTCAGCCACGACGACATCGCCGCGATCATCACCGAGGTCACCGGCCGGCCCGTGGTCCACCGCCGTCTGTCCTACGAGCAGATGCGCGATCGCCTCACGGCGCAGACCCCAGTGGAGTTCGCCGCAATGCTGGCCGACATGGATCGTGCCATCGCCGGAGGGGCGGAGGACCGCATCACCGACACCGTCCACCGTCTCACCGGTCGGCCCCCGCGTACCTTCCGGGCCCTCCTTGATTCGAAGTGAGTCGAAGCGGCCGTAAGGGCTCGCGTAGGTCCACACCAGCGGGGGGAGACGGCTCTGCGCTCGGCCTCGGTGAGGCACTCGACCCACCGACGCCTCGACCCACCGACGCCTCGACTCACCGTCACGCACAAGGCGGTCCGGCTCGGAGTCATAGGTGATGACTCCGAGCCGAACCGCTTTCGACTCCACGGGCCCGCGGCTATCCGTCCTCGCCGTCGTCCGTCTCGTCGTCGCTGTGCGGGTCGCGCAGCGGCCGCCGGCCCGGTGCCGGCGGCTGGGTGAAGGCATACCGGCCCAGGATGATGTGGTCGTTCTGGAGCGGGGAGAGGCGGGCGAGCAGGCCAGGGCGCAGGCGGCGAGCGCGCGGGCCCGCACCTCGGTCATCGGCTCGGTGGTCGCCCCCAGGCGTCGCACGATGTCCGGGACGAGCAGATCCGTCCATTTCTGACGCTTCTCCAGCTGGCGTGCCCGGAGGGAGGGCGAGGCGTGCAGCATGCTGGTGATCTTGAGGAAGTCCTCCGGCGAGTAGGGGAGCGAGTCGAAGAGCGCCTTGAGGGCCGCCCGCAGTGCTTCCCAGGGCGGTTCGCCGGCTGGACGCGCTTCCAGCGCGGCGCGCAGGGCCTCGCCGTGCTCGGCGTGGTCGCCGAGCACGATGTCCTCCTTGGTGCCGAAGTAGCGGAACAGCGAGCGTCGCGAGATGCCGATCTCGCCCGCGATCTGTTCCAGCACCCGTACTGGCTCTTGAAGGCCCGGGCGAAGTGGCTGCTGTCGGCGAACTGCCAGTAGGCGGCGAGTTCGGAGATGCTCGGCCGGACCGTCGATGTGAGGAGTTCGAGCCGGGCCCGCTCGAACCTGCGGCGGCGGATGTACCCGACGACGGCCTCCTCGGCCGACGCGAACGCCCGCTGCAATGCCCATACAGAGACGCTGAGTTCACGGGCTGCCGCCGATCCAACCGTTTGTGTCATCGACGCCGAGAGCGTGAAAACCGCCCCCAGTGTCCCCACCAACACCCAAGGCGCCGACGCAGGCAAGCGAATCTGCTCGGAGGGCGGTGCCCAGTGTTCCCGCAGTGGGGCGGTGGCGAGGCGAGCAGCCGCAGCCGCGCTTGAGTCGGCGCGCGGTGAGCGCTCGCCGGGCTGCTCACACCTGCACGCGCTGCCAGTGGCCCCGCCGGAGCCATTCACCGTCGTCCTGTGCCCAGCTCGTCACGAGGGCCGCGACCTCGTCGTGGCCCTTCATGGCGTACGGCGGCGCCACGATGGCGCGGAAGTGCCGGTCGGGTCCGCCGTCGCGATACTCCACGAGGCAACTCCCGTCCTCCGCGAGGTGGACCTGGATGTAGTGCTGCTCCGGATCGCGGCCGTCCGTGCGTTCCACGACGAGGAACGGCAATGCCAGGTTCAGCCCGCTGAGCAGGTCGTAGAGGGTCTCCGCGTCGGGACTGTCGTGCACGGCCCCGGTGGCGGTGTGTGCACGGGTGGCGGTCACGCAGCCTCCTCCGGGCGCAGCACCGACTGATCGGCGAGCGCGACGAGGTCGTCCCCGGTCGTCCGGCTCGCTCCGTCCGGTCCGTGCACCGTCAGGGCGTCCCCGCACTCCGCCAGGTAGACGGCGCCGAGGCGGTTCTCCCACTCGACGTGGCTGCCGGGGGAGCCTGGGAGGAGGGACAGTTCGTGCCGCAGGATGTCCAGGGTCGCCAGGCCGCGGTCCGGGCCTTCGCTGTGGCTGCCGGTGCGCTCGTTGCGGTAGCGCATGCGCAGGAAGGGGACGGGGTCACGGCGCAGACGTGTCGGCTGGAGGCCCCGGTCGAATTGGTGGCGGGCCTCCGCGAGGGTCTCGGAGCCGGAGAACTCCTGCCGCCAGGCGGGGAAGAGCGCCACCGTCGCCTTGTGGAGGTCGGCGTCCTCCTGCCCGTGGTACTCGTGCACCTCGGAGCCGACGGCGGCGACCGTGTCGAAGTCCCACCCGGGGCAGGCGAGTCCGTTCAGTGCCACGAGCGGACGGTCGCCGGCGAGTACCTGCGACGCGTGGTCGCGGGCGAGTTCCAGTACGGCGCGGGCGAGCGTCGGGTCGTACTCGCCCATGACGCGCATCTCCAGCACGCGGTCCCGTGCGACCACGGCGTCGAACGAGAAGATCATGCGTGACCAGTGCCAGGCGTCCGGCACGCCGGGTACGGGCTCGGCGCCGGGCTGGGCGGCCAGCTTCGACGTCAGGTCCATGGTGGGTGGCTCCTCTGCGGTGGGGATCCTGCTTTAGGTGCAGGAGTAGTTCGGGCCTGTGTCCTGGCGGTAGGTGGAGGTCATCTTGCCTCCGCCGCTGGAGTTGTCCTTGCGGGACATGGGCTCCATGTTATTGGCGTCGTTGTAGAAATCGTTGCGGGTGGGACGGTCGGAGTTGTAACCGGTCTTGTTCCAGTGGTCGACGACCGGGTGCAGATGCTCGTAGGTGAGCTGGTCCTTGCCGGCGGGTACGGGTTCCCCCTTGGAGTTGAACCAGGTGAGCTGGTCTCGCGGGATGCGCTGGCCGGCCTCCGGGTGGCCGGCGGGGAAGCGGGGAACACCGCCCTGCGTCTGGCCTTCGACCGTCCACGTGGTCGCCATGGCGTCGTGGGTCGACTGCCGGTAGCTGCTGGGGTACTCGGTGTCGCGGTTGTGGGTGGCCGGGCCGTTCGGGTTCGGGATGAAGCGGCCGTTCGGTCCCCGCTGCGGCATGAGTCCGAGGGGGTCTGCGACGGTGAGCGGGTTGTCGACGTAGGCGTAGTGGTTGGGGGCTGCCGTCAGCCCCAGTGGGTCAGGGGTGAGATAGCGGGCAGTCTGCGGGTCGTAGTGGCGGAAGTAGTTGTAGTTCCAACCGGTTTCGGCGTCGGCGTACTGGCCGGGGAACCGCAGGGGGCAGGTGTCCGCCGGCCCTTCGCCGACCGGCCGGCCCCAGGCGGTCGTACGCAGCCGCCACGTGATCCGCCCGTCAGGGGTGACCAGTTCCGTCGGGGCGCCCGAGACGTCGGTGACCACGGTGTGGAAGTCGCGGCGGCCGCCGGGGTGGACGACGGTCTGGGTGAGCGGCCGGTGCGTGCCGGAGTGGTAGTCCCATGCCGTGGCGGTGCCGTCGGCGGTCACCTGCTCCGCGAGCCGGGTGCCGTCCCAGGCGAAACGGGTCTCCTCGGCCGTGTGCCCGTCACTGGCGAGGCGGCGCTTGGTGGTGCGCCGGCCGGCCGCGTCGTACTCGTAAGTCCAGTGTGTGCCGTCGGCCAGCACGGCTTCGATGAGCTGGTCCGCCGTGTTCCACGTGAAACTGGCGGTGCGGGTCTGGCCGTTGAGGAGCCGCGTGGTGCGGCGCGCCAGCCGGCCGTCCTTGTCGTATGCGTAGGTGTGGCGTCCGCACCGCTCGATGCGGTTGCCGACGAAGGTGCGCTCCGTGCCCCCCGTTTCGTCGCCCGGGGTGTCGGCGTGGGTGACGTTGCCGGCGCTGTCGTAGGCATAGGTCTCGGTCCAGCCCTGGGCGCGCACGGCGGTGACCCTGCCGTCCGGAGCGAGTTCGAAGTGCCGGGAGCCGCCCGCCGAGTCCGTGATGCCGCGGAGGTGTCCGTCGGCGCGGTAGGCGTAGGCGCGGTGCTGGAGGGTGTCGGCACCGCGGGTGACGGCCTGGGAGCTGAGCCGGCCCGCGGTGTCCCACTCCTGGGACAGGACGAGGTCGGGGCCGATGAGCCGCTGCACCTCCCGGTCGGCGCTGTCGAAGGTGAAGCCCACCCGGTCACCCCCGGCGTCGAGGGCTACCGGGCGTCCCGCGGCGTCGTACGACCACGTGGAGAGCACCCCGCTCGGGGTGCTCCGGCCGGTGCGCCGTCCCAGGGCGTCGTAGGTCCAGGTCGTGGTGCGGCCGTTGACGTCCTCGGAGAGTTTGCGGCCGAGGACGTCGTAGGTCTGGGTGACGGTGGTGGTGGCGTTCGCGGACCGCAGCAGGCAGCCGGCCGGGTCGTACGCGAAGGTGGCGATGCCGTCGGCCGAGTGCTCCTCGACGGTGCGGCCCAGCTCATCGCGGATGAACACCGTGGTGTGGCCGGAGGCGTTGGTGCGGGCGGCGAGTTCACCGGTGGGGTCGGGCCGGTACTCCACGGTCCGGCCCTGGAAGTCGCTCTCCCGGACGAGCTGGCCGACCGCGTTGTATGTGTAGTCCCAGGTGTGGCCGCGCGGGTCGGTGACGGTGGTGAGCCGCAGCTCGGTGTCGTGCGCGAAGGTGTGGGTGGTCCCGTCGGGGGTGGTGCGGGTCAGGGGCAGCCCGAAGTGGGTGTAAGTGAACCGGGACACCTGACCGAGACGGTCGGTGTGGGCCACCAGGTTGCCCTCGCCGTCCCATTCCCATGCCTCGGTCGCGCCGTCGGCGAACTCCCGCCACGCCGGCTTGCCCTCCGCGGTCCAGCCGAAGCGCTCGGTACGCCCGCAGGCGTCGGTGTAGGAGCTGACCTGGCCGAACGCGTCGCGCTCGACGACGGTGGTGTGGCCCAGCGGATCGGTGACCGCCAGCGGAAGGCCGGCCGGGTCGCTCGCCACCGTGCGGGTATGGCCGAGCGCGTCGGTGACCGCGGACAGCCTTCCGCGGTCGTAGGCGAAGCTGGTGACGGCGCCGGCCGGATCCGTGGTGCGGACCTGGTTGCCGCGGGCGTCGTACTCGTGCCGCCAGGTCGCGCCGTCCACCTCGACGATCTCAACGGGCAGGCCCAGTGCGTTGTAGGCGGCATGGGTCGCGCGGCCGTCCGGGCGGCTGACGGCGGTGAGGTTGCCGTCGTCGTCGTAGGTGTAGCTGCTGGTGTGGCCGAGCTCGTCGGTGACCGCGGCGAGCAGGTCCGGGCCGGCCCAGGCGCGGTGGGTGCGGCGGCCCTCGGCGTTGGTCCAGCCGGTCAGGCGCCGCTGCTCGTCGTAGCGGTAGACGGTGGTGCGGCCGAGGGAGTCGGTGTAGCTGTTGGCGCGGTTGAGGGGGTCGTAGGCGAGGGTGCACGACAGGTAGCCGTCGGACCCGGTGCCCCGCATGCAGCGGTCGGCGTCGTCGTACTCCCAGCGGTACCAGCCGCCGTTGCGGTCGACGCGTTCGACGATGCGGCCGGACTCGTCGTAGTGGAAGCGCGTGGTGTGGCCGAGCGCGTCGGTGACGGCGGTGAGGTGGCCGTCGTCGTAGCCGTAGCGGCGCAGCACCGTGCCGGGAGAGCCGTCCTTGTCATACTCGTCGGACTCGGTACCGAGGAGGCGGAGGGCCACTATGCGGGCGCCGTCGGTGTCGACGGCGATGCGGTAGCCGCCGCTGTGCCGGATCTCGAAGGGGGTGCCGTCGTCATCGCGCCAGATGTCGACCCGGTGGCCGTTGCGGTCGGATATGGCCTCCAGGGGGAGGGTGATCCGGCCGGCCGCGGCCTCCTCCGGGGACACCGAGGCCGGCAGGAAGTGCAGGGTGTGCCCGGTGCCGCGGTCGGTGACGCGGATCTCGCCGGCCGGTGTTCCGTCCCAGCGCAGCTCGCGGCGGGGGCCGTGGTGGGGGAGGACGGCGGTGTCCGGGGCGGGCACGTCGTACGAGAGCAGCATGCCGTCGGCGGTGGCCAGGACGAGTCCCCGCTCGTCGGCCTCCAGGCGCTGGTCCAGGGTTGAGGCCCAGGAAGCGCCGAACCACCGACCGCAGCGGTAGGACGACAGGTGGGTGCGCTCGACGACGAGGTCGAGCAGGCCGGGCAGGCGTACGTCGGTCTCGGTGAGGATCATCTCGCCCGACACGAGGTCGATGGGGTCGCCGCCCTTGCAGCGGCCGCCCGCGGGCTTGGACGATCCCACCCCGTCCCGGTTCACCCCGTCCCGCAGCGACGAGGGGCCGGAGGAGTTCGGCCCACCGGATCCGGGGCCCTTCGGGGAGCCTTTGGGGCCCCTGCCCTCCGGTCCGGCCGACGGGTGGGGTGACGAGGAGGGCGCGGAGTGAGGGGCCTTGGGCATGTCACCGTGCCGGCCCTTGAGGATGTCGTCCATGGCCGACGCGTGTTTGGCGTCGGTTTCAGCGTGGTTCTTCGCCACCTGCCGCAGGCGGTCGCCGGTGTCGTGGTAAAGGTTCTTGACGGCCTTCCCGGCGTCCTCGCCCAGCGTCTTGCCGAGCCGCACCGCACCGTCCTCCAGCGCTTTGACGATACGGTTCGTCACGCGAAGCTCACCCCGCTCAGCTTGTTCGTGAACTCCGTGGCATGCGCCTCCATCGTCTCGGCGTGCTGGGTCAACGCCTGGGAGCGTGCGTGCAGTTCCTCGGGGTGGATGGAGAAGCTCTCTCCCGCGCCGCCGCCGGTGGGGACACCGAGTGCCTTGGCGGTGTTCTCGTATACGAGTCCGCTCACCGCCTTGCCGACCACGTCGACGAGCGGGGTGATGGCGGCCTCGATCACCTGGCCGATGACGTACTGCTCCAACTGCTGTTCCAGATAGCTTGTCGCCTTGCGGGCCGCCGCGATGATGCCGGCCTCCGCGACCTCTGCGAGGCCGAAGGTGACAGCCGCGGCGGCCTGGTCCGCGACGAACGTCACGGCGAGCGCGACCAGTTCGGCGATGGCCGCCGCCTTCATGGCCACGATGACACCGGCCGCGGCGTCCAGAGCGGTCGCCACCGTGTGGCACGCGGTTACCAGCTCGTTCATGTGGCTGGACGACATCTGACCCCACTTGGCCATGAGGGCGTTGTAGGAGGCGCCCTGATAGATCTCGGACAACTGCTCCACCGACGAGGTGGCATCCTGGTGGCACTGCTGGACGTTGTTGGCGAAGTCCCTTACATGGCCGCCGAATTCGCTGACCTTGTCCTCATTGACATTCGGCCAGTGGACGCCGATGAAGTCGAGAAACGACACCACCGCGTCGGGCAGTTCCAGTGCCATTGGGTCCCCCCAAATGAAATCTCTCAGCCCCGTTGTCGCAACGTATCGTCGCCGGATAAAGGCCGGGCAATCTGACGGTCAGTTTTGTCCCTGGTGCTGCGGAGGAGTTCGGTGCCGAGCACCCCCAGTCGATCGGCGACCGCTCGACGAGACGCCGGCTCACGGGACCCATGCCGACCAACGACCCGATGACAGCTACAGCCTGGTGTTCACGACGCGTAGTACGCGACTGGGACGCGACCTGATCAGTCACGTTGGCCTCAGGGGCAAGGTCTGGTAGCCCCCCGGAACCGTCAGTGGATCGCCAACCAACTCCGCTCCCCGCTCCGGGAGTTCAACCCATTCGGCCTCGACGCGTTCTCCGGATGGCAAGGCGGTCTGTGTCGCCCGGAGGCTCGCGAAATGCTGCGATGTGCGCCGACCCCAGGTCGGCGGCACGGCTCTCGTTCGCCCAGCTCCGCTCGGCGCTCAAGCCCACCGGCCGCCAACGCGGCCCAGGTGGTGGCACTGCACCTGGGACACGTCGGCGGCGAACGTCGTATCTGAAGCGGCGAGTCATCCGGTGGCCGCTCCCGGGGCCGATGCCAACGCTACGGCCACCAGCCCGGGTCCCGGACGCAGGCCGGCTGTCACGGTTGTCTCCATGTTCAGAAAGTCTGGGCGAACAACATCAGACGTTGGAACCTTCGTTTCGGGCCCGCCGTCCTGAGTCGTGCATGACCTTCCCCTCATGCTGCGATGACAGGAGACATCTCGTGGTTCAGGCCAGAAACCCGATGCGCCGACGCCGGTCCGCACATGTGGCGGCTGCTGCCCTCCTGGCCGGGGCAGTGGCTGTCGTGCTGACCCAGACTGTCACTCAGAGCAGCACCGGTCCCCGGCCCCAGCCCGCAGCCTCCGCCCCAGTGGACGGGAAGTGGCTCGGCCTGAACGGGGGGCGCCTGGTCTACGGTCACGATGCCCAGGGCAACCGCATCCCCGACTACTCCTATGCGGGCTACGAGGGCGGGGGCGTGCCGCTGCCGACGGTGCCCGTCCGGGTGGCCGTGCCGGCGCCGGGGGCGGGTGACGCCACCGCCCTCGTCCAGGCGGCCATCGACAAGGCGTCCGCGCTGCGACCGGACGCCCACGGGCTGCGCGGCGCCGTCCAACTGGCCCCGGGCAGCTACCACATCGCAGGGCAGTTGCACCTCAAGGCGAGCGGTGTGGTCCTGCGTGGTGCCGGAGTATCCCGTACGACGCTCGTCGCCGACACCGCGAGTGCCCGCACCCTGGTGACGATAGGCACCAAAGCCTCGTACACCACTGTCGGCACCCCGACGCCGGTCACCGACGCCTGTGTCCCCGTTGGCGCGCGGGAGGTGACGGTAGCCGATACCAGCGGGCTCAAGGCGGGCGACGAGGTCGTGGTGGAACGTCCGACCACTCAGGCGTGGATCGACGCGATAGGCATGCATGGCATTTTCACGCCGAACTGGATCCTGCGCTTCGAGCGGAAGATCACCGCCGTCCACGGCAAGCGCCTCACGCTGGACGTGCCGCTGACCAACGCGCTGGAGAAGCAGTACACGCACGCCAGCGTTTACCGCTATACGTTCACGCGTATCGACCATGTGGGCCTGGAGAACCTGAGCCTGGACGGCCAGGCAATGGCGGCGGCTCCGGACTACGCCAAGTCCTTCTACAACGCAGCCCCTTGGGAGTTCCACGCCGTCCAGGACTCCTGGATCACGAACGTCACCTGGCGTCATTTCGGCGGCAGCGGCCAGACCGCGCTCGGCCCGCAGTCGCGCCGCATCTCCGTCGTACACACCCAGGCCCTGGACATGATCACCACCGGCAGCTCCGCCCGGTCCGAGGCATATCTCCTCCAGGGCCAGCAGAACCTCGTGCAGAACTGCGCGGTGACCGCCACCGAGGTCCACGCCTTCACCACCTACGGCCGCCAGGCGGGCCCGAACGTCTTCGCCGACTGCAAGGCAACCCTGGTCCAGGACACCTACGACGCCGGCGGCCACCAGCGCTGGGGCAGCGGCACCCTGTACGACAACGTCACCCTCGACGGCTCACTGCTGCTGGTCAACAACGGCAGCCGGGGCGGCGGCCACGGCTGGTCCGACGCCAACAGCACCGCCTACAACTGCTCCACCCGGAGCTACATGGTGCAAGAACCCCCCACCGCCCACAACTGGGCCATCGGCTGCACTGGCACTCTCCAAAAGGGCAGTGATGGCCAGGTCCAGCCCCCCGGCACCCACACCCTCCCCACCAGTCTCTACACCCAGCAACTCCAAGACCGCGGTCTCTCCCCTACCGCCGCGCACACCACGCGTGCAGGCAGCTCTTGAACCGTGCGGCAACACCTTCCCCCCGGCCCCGTGGGCCTTGGCACCCGGCCCGACGGGACCCGTATCGGCGTGAACGACAAGACAGGCCCGGTGCTGCCGAGCGACATCAGCCAGGCGCTGTGATGCTGCGCCCCCGTAACGGACGTAGCGAGGTGTGTGCACTCATCGTGGGCCCCGAACCCCGTACTCGCCTTGAGCAGGTGACGCCTACAGCGCACAGCGCACTACCTGGACATTCCGTTCCGTGTCGGCTCCTCTCGACGCGAGGGGCCGCACGTGACCCACGTCCCCGGCGTCCGCCGGCCCGTGTCGGCTCAGGGCGCTTGGGGACGCTGCACGGGGCAGGGCCTTCGAGACGTAGAGAGCACCACCAGGGGTGGGCCAACGACAGGACTCGCACCGAGTAGTTACGGCATGGCCGTGAGTGGTCAAGGTCGAAGCGTGTGGGGTAATGGGCCGGCCGTTGGGTGGGCCAGGGGAGCTCGCCGCTCGCCGAGCTTGCACGCCCTCGGCGCCAATAGCCCTGGTCCGCCCACGCCTCCTTTGCCCGTGGCTGACCTGACACTGGGGCTGAGAAAGTGGCGCGGTCTGCGGAGCATGGGGGCGCCTCCAGGCAGGCGGGGATGTGGCGTACGCAACGCCTCGTGTGCACTCGTGGCGCAGATCGACGGAGAGGACAGGGGCAGTCTCAGGCCAGTCCCACGACCGCCGGGATCGGATGACGGATGGGGCAGGCCGTCGACAGGTCGAGGCTGTCAAGCGCACAACGCTCCGCTGGGGGCAGTCATCAGACATGTCGTCACCGAACGGATCGCGTGTCGCGACGCGGACGTGTGTGTCGAACAGGATCAGACTGGAGCACCGGTTCCGGGCGTCCACGACGCGAAGGATCGCGCCGGAGCCGTCACCGAGCAGCACTCACCCCACTGAGGGGCCGCTGACCCGGCGCCCAACTCCAGTATGAAAGTCGGTGGCGACAATGGCTGAGCAGTCCACCGTCCGTAGCGTGACCTACGATCTGCTGCGGACCCTGAAGCTCACCACGGTTTTCGGCAATCCCGGCTCCACGGAACAGCCCTTCCTACAGGATTTCCCCGAGGACTTCACCTACGTCCTGGCGTTGCAGGAGGCGTCCGTCCTCGCGATGGCCGACACCTTCGCCCAGGTGACCCGCCGCCCCGCACTGGTCAACGTGCACTCCTCGGCCGGACTGGGGAACGCCGTCGGCAACCTGGTGGCGGCCTACCACGGCAACACGCCCTGGCGGAGAAGCTGCGTGCTTCCGTCTACGGCGCCCCGCTGCTGGACCGCGCCTCCTTCCCCGAGGACCATCCCCTCTTCGGCGGCCCGCTCGGCATGTCGGTGAAGACCATCAGCGACCGGTTGGCGGGACACGATCTGGTGGTCGTGATCGGCGCGGAGGTGTTCCGGTACTACCCCTACGTGCCCGGCGACTACCTCCCCGAAGGCACGGAGCTCCTGCAGATCACCGGCGATCCGTCCGTTGCCGCGGCGGCGCGGGTGGGCGACAGCCTCCTGGGAGATCCCACGACGGCGATCGAACTGCTCGGGGACATGGTCGCCGAGGGAGCGACCCGGGTCACTCCGGAGCCGATGGCGCGGCCCCACAAGCTGCCCCAGACGCCCAACAGGCCGCTCACGCCACCGGAGGTCTATGCCGCCCTCAGCAGGGTTCGGCCACCTGAAGCGGTCATCGTCAACGAATCGACCTCCACCATGGAGCAGCAGGTCGAGTGGCTTCCCACGGTCCGGACCGGATCGTTCTTCGCCACGGCCAGCGGAGGGATCGGCTGGGGCACCCCGGCAGCGGTCGGAGTCGCACTCGGCGACCGGGGCAGGGGCGTCGAACGGCCGGTGGTCGGCCTGATCGGCGACGGCTCCTTCCAGTACTCCGTGCAGGCCATCTGGACCGCGGCCCAGCACCACCTCCCGATCGTCTACGTGGTCATGCGCAACCACGAGTACTCCATCCTGAAGTCGTTCGCCGTGTTGGAGGAGACTCCGGGAGTGCCGGGACTCGACCTGCCCGGGATCGACGTCGCCTCCGTGGCCCGTGGCTTCGGATGCCGTGCGGTCGACGTGGAAACCACTCAGGACCTGGAGCGGGAGTTCAGTTCGGCTCTGACCGCCGGCACCACCACGGTCATCGTGGTGCCCACGCAACCCCAGAAGGCGATGTTGTAGGCCATGCGTTCCGCGATGCCTTCAAGTGGCTGGACGGGGTGGTCATCAGCGTCGGCGGGCCTGACCGAACCGACCGGGTACGCGAGCTCGACGCGCGGACCGGCGACGCCGCCACGAGCGTGCGACCGCCGGCATCTCTCGGCGCTGTGACTTGGGCACCCGGTTCATTCGTGCTCTGTCACACGACCTCTCCACCAGGCGTCGGTCGGCGGTGCGGCGAGGTACGGGCAACCGCCCGTCCGCACCGGGCGCCCGACGGGGCCGACCTCGGCGATCTTGTATCCGTTCGGGTAACTGCGTTTGGCGGCCGGATCGATGACGGACAGAGGCGTGCTGCGGGGAGGCAGCGCGCGTACGGCGATCGCTCGCGATCGGAGTATCACCTCGACGGCGGCGTGTGCGGCCGGGTGGGGCCTTGGCAGTGCGAGCGGTGCCCGGACGTGCTCGGGAGCGGGGGGTCGAACGGTGTACGTGAGCCGGCAAGCGGCAGTAGGGGCAGCAAGTCCTTGGCCAGGCGGTCGCGGTGGGACATGGCCACCCGATGCCCGCCCGGGCTGAAGGCGAAGCACTCGGTCTCGTAGGCGTCCAGGAAGCTCACCATGTCCGCGCGGGACATGCGCGGTCAGGCCGTGGGCCGTGCAGGAGTGACCGTATGGCGTCGTCTGCGGTACGGCGAACACTCTGAGGTCGTCACGGACACGTCATGCCCTGGGGCGGCGCCTGACGCTCCGCCCCGGTATGTGCGCGGCCGGCCGCCGTCGGGGCCGTTGCGGCACGTCAGCGCGGGGCAATGCGCAGGATGCCGGTGATGGTGCCTTCGTAGACGACGCCTCCGGGGGCGATGGTGCCCACCTGCTGGAGGGTGTCGTAGGGCTCACCTGCTCCCAGGGGCACGGTGCGGGTGACCTTGCCGGTGCCGGGGTCGATCTGGGCGTAGGCGAACCGGTCTTGGGGTGAGGGAGTCTTCGAGCCCGGGGCAGCCGGTTCGCGCAGCACAGTGTGGATGCGGTGGTCGCCCAGGGAGAGCCGGGGCATGGCGGCTGAGCGGACGGTGTTGTCCCACTTCAGGTCGCAGTCCTTCCCGTCGTTCCGGACGTCGACCCGGCTCATGCCGCCGGTGAAGTCGGCCGACGGTGGCACGCTCGGCCCGGAGCCCGGTGGTAGCGCGGGGTAGCGGTAGCCGTACGTACTGGCCACGTACACCGAACGCCCCGCGCCGATGGGCGAGTTCTCGCTGCCGCTGCCGCCTGCCTTCAACACCGGGATCTTGCAGACCTGCCGGCCGTCGCCGGTGCGGTAGACGAGGAGGTTCACGGTGGGGGCGGCGTTGTCGACGAGGGTGACGTAGTCGGTGCCGGTGCGCGGGCCAAAGAAGGTCGGTGTGGATCCGGTGCCCCAGCTCAGCTGCCCCGGCTTGCGGCCCGGCCCGCGATCGTAGGCTTGCCGCCAGCGCACGTGCGGGGTGCCGTCGGCAGAGGCGGCCAGCAGATACGTCGCGTACGTCGTGGAGACCAACGTCCCTTGCGGGGCGGTGGAGATGCTGTTGGCGATCTGCTCACCGGCCGGCAGGGCAAGGGCCTTGACCACCCCGGTGCGGTCGTCGGCGGTTCCGATGACGCCGTTTCCGGTGGCGAACCACACCCGCCCGTGCCAGTCCGGGGACAAGCCCACCACCCCGTCGCCCGCCGGGACGGCTCCGGCCAGGGACAGTGAGTGGTCCACGTACAGATGCCAGGAGCCGTCCGCGTTCTTGCGGTGGGCGATGCGCAACAGGTCGTGGTTGCCGTCGACGACCACGAGGCGGTCGCGGTTGTCGAGGTATGCGTAGACGCTGCCGAGCAACGAGCCTTTGGTCAGGGGAAGTTGGGCGAGTGAGTCACCGGTGTACGGGTCCAGGAGGTGCACCGTGGGGATCTGGCCGGCGTGCGTCGTGCACAGGGCGACGGGGTGGCCGTCGGCTCCGTCGAGCACGGTCGGGCAGGCGGCGGACAGTGTGGCGAGGTGTGCGGTGAGGGGGCCGGTGCCGGGACCGGGCAGGCGGGTGCTGTCCGAGGAGCCGGTGTCGGCGTGCATGGTGGCGGTGCCGTCCGGGCCCGCGTACGGGTTGTGCGGGGGCAGCGGCACCCCGCGCCCGGGGCAGGCGGCGGCCGAGACCGCGCCCATGGAGAGGAAGACGGTGGCCGCGACGGCGGCGGCGCGCGAAGCGAACACGGTACGCATGAGGACTCCTGTCCTACGCAGCGGAGAGCGTACGGGAGCTCCCCGACGGAAGTGGGTTGGCCCCGCGCTCACCGATGAGGGGCCCGGGTGGAGTGGTGCGCGGCGGGTGGACCAGGGGGATCGAGCGGTCTGGCCGGTGCTGCCCATCTGCCCGTAAGGGCATTCGCAGGCATACCGCCTCGTTCTGTACCGGCGCGTCATTCAGTGGACGAGGCGGCGGGCGACGCGCAGGGACCCGACGTTCACAGTGGCGCCCTGGGCGCGGGCACGGACCAGGACGCCCACGGTCCGCACGGTGATCATGGCCAGGACCATGAGGACGAACGCGGTGCCGTAGGCGGCCGCGGGGATGTGGTGCTGGATCGAGAACGTCGCCAGGGCGTGGGTGAACCAGTGGGTGGAGCCGTAGGCGAAGCCGAGGCGCAGCACCATCGCGAGTGTCCAGAGCGCGGCGTACGGCCAGCCGGCCACGGTCACCAGGCGCGAGTCGGCTGGGTCCTGGTGGACCTTGATGAGTGCGACCGAGGCCAGCCCGAACAGCAGCCCGGCGGCGAGCCCACCCGCCTCGATCAGCCGGGCCGTGCTCCCGGAGGGGATGTCGCGCAGGTACTTGAAGCCGACGCCCGCAACGATCGCGACGGGCAGCAACAGCCGCTTGGCGTCGGGGCGGCGGGTGCCGAGCTGGGTGGCGAGGATCGCGACGAACAGACCGGTGTAGAGCAGGTAGTCGCTGACGCTCATGGTGTCCTCCAGGAAGAGTGACCGCTCATCTACATCTCCGAAGATGCATCCAATGGAATGTATCTGTCAAGATGGATTCATCGAGATGCATATGCCGAGATGTATCTTGGCGGGATGGAGATGAGCGACCTGTACCAGCTCGGCCGACGCCTCGCCGAGATCGCCCTCGAAGACATGGGCGCCAACGAACTCGGCTTGGCCCCAGGTGAGTTCCTCGTCCTGCAAGACCTCTTCCTCAACGGCCGCAGCGCCATCAAGGACATCGCGCAGCGCACCGGCTTGGCCCAGAGCCGCGTCTCCACCAGCGTCCGCACCTTCACCGAACGGGGCTGGGCCGCTACCTCGGCCGATCCCGACGACGGCCGCAAGACCCTCGTCGACCTCACCGACGACGTCCGCGCCACCGGCGGCAAACGCCGGGCCTCGCGCGCCGACAGGACCCTCACCGCGGCCCTCGCCGCTGCGGACGAGGACGAGCGGGCTGCCCTCACAGCAGCCCTTGCCCGCCTGTACCAGCTCCTTGTGGCCGACCAGGCCCCCCACCGCTTCCCCGCCCCGTCCTCCGGCCCGCCGGTCCGGAAGGGGCGGCGGCGGGCTTGACCGAGGGCCTGGGCCATCCGCATTGTCAGGGCAGTCGGAGCCTGAGGCGGGCGATGGTGACCAGGTCTCGGTGGTGGCGGGCGTGTTGGTCGTAGCGGGTGGGCGGGGCCTTGCTGTGCTTGAGCCGGTTGAAGCGGCGTTCGATGACGTTGCGGTGTCGGCCGGCCGTCTGGTCGACGCTGGCGACGGCATCGCAGTGCTGCTGGACGTGAGCCGACAAGACGGTCTTTGTCAGCGGTCACATCATTACGGGACCGCCGGCAGAAGGAGAGGCGAGCCGAGGTACTGAACTGCGAGCAGTGCTACTTCCAAGTCGGTGCGGCGTTCATGGAGTGGGTGCCCCATGGCCTCTTCGGCATCGGGTTCTTGGCGGTGGAGTTCGTCGAGGCACCACTGCAAGTATCGGCAGTGACCGATTCGGTAGGCCCTGATGAGCGCGCTGATGGGAACATTGCGCTGGGCCAGCCGTCGCGCATAATCCAATGCCGACGCCGGCCCCTCAACATTCTCCAGCGGCATGTCGTTCTCAAAGACGTGCAGCATTGTGGAGATGTTTTCCTCGACACCCGCTTTGAGAATGTTGAGGATTATCTCGTCGCCTCTTAGCTGTGGGATTTCGGCGAGAATGCGCTCCCACGCGTCTCGGCTGACTTCCGAGATGTGCGCCGCAACGTTCGACGCCACGACCGATAGGCGTTTCGTGACAACGCGGCTGCCCCCGGCCATGTCACCACCCTAAGTGCTGGTGTGGACCGCTGCCATCCGGCACTCCCGGGCAAAGGTCCTCAACGGTGTTTCTCAGTGGAGGCATTGGCAGTGTGCGCCAGGGCGGACAGGCGCTTGGCAGTGGACGCGCGGCCTTTCCATGGCCCGCTCCTTTCTGTGCCAGGACGGTCACCACGCGTGTATTGGGTTGTGCGCACAAATCCCTTGAGAAAGTTCGTATTCTGCGCCTGATGGCTCCTTTTTCACTTTCTCCTAGCCTGGGTCGAGGGGGCTACGGAAGGGTACGAAGCGAAATCCGAAAAGGAGCGTCGGACGGATGAACGCGAAACGCCAGGACACGATGATGCCCGTCGACATCATCACCGTCGGCCCCGGGAACGGGCATCCGGTCGTCCAGCCCCCCGTGCTGGGTGGCCCCGAGTACACGGACTACTACCTGCTGAACGATCTGCTCACGGACGAGCAGCAGGCACTGCGTCGCCGGGTACGTGACTTCATGGACCGGGAAGTCATCCCGATCATCAACCCCTACTGGGAGCGTGCGGAGTTCCCCCACGAACTGGTCCCCAAGCTGGCGCAGCTGGGTATCACGGGTTTCCAGATCCCGGGCTACGGCTGTCCGGGGATGAGCAATGTGACGGCCGGGATCGTGATACTCGAACTCGCCCGCGGCGATCTGAGTATCTCCACCTTCTCCGGTGTGCACTCGGCGCTGGCCATGATGTCGATCGCGCTACTCGGCTCAGAGGAGCAGAGGCAACGCTTCCTGCCGCCGATGGCGCGCCTGGAGAAGATCGGCGCCTTCGGTCTGACCGAACCCGCTCACGGAACGGACGTGGTCAAGCTGGAGACGACCGCGCACCAGGACGGCGGGTCGTACGTGCTCAACGGCCACAAGCGGTGGATCGGCAACGCGACGTTCGCGGACTACGTGATCGTCTGGGCTCGCGGCGACGACGGGCATGTCGGCGGGTACGTGGTCGAGAAGGGCACGCCGGGGTTCGACGCCCAGTTCATCGCGGGCAAGACGGCCCTGCGCTGTGTGCAGAACGCGCAGATCTCCCTCGAAGACGTCCGTGTGCCCGCCGAGAACAGGCTGGCCGAGTCCCACACTTTCCGCGACACCGAGAAGGTCCTGATGGCCTCACGATTCTGTGTGGCCTGGGAATCCATCGGCGCCGCGATGGCCGGCTACGAGACCGCCCTCGCCTACGCCAAGCAGCGCAAGCAGTTCGGGACGCCGCTGGCGGCCTTCCAGCTCATCCAGTACCGGCTGGCGCGGATGCTGGCGGACATCACCGACATGGTGTGCATGCAGTACCGGCTCAGCCAGTTGATGGACGAGGGCAAGTTCTCGATGCCGCGGGTCGCGCTGGCCAAGATGCACTACACGGAACGCGCACGAGCCATCCTCGCCGACGCCCGCGACATGCTCGGCGGCAACGGCATCCTGCTCGACTACAACGTGGCTCGGCATCTGTGCGACATCGAGGCCATCGACACCTACGAGGGCACCGACACGGTGCAGGCACTGATCGTCGGCCGCGACATCACCGGACTCAGCGCCTTCGTCCCCACGCCTCCCGGCCAGTGATATCCGCGCCGCCCGGCTCCCTGGGCGGCCCACAGGCAGACAGCGCCGCGAAGGAGGGCAACGACACCCGGACGGACATCCGGCGGAAGAGGAACCAGCCATGGAGAACACGCCCTTGCTGGAGGGACTGCACGTCGTCGATCTGGCCAGCTTCATCGCCGGACCAGCCGCAGCCACCGTGCTCGGTGACTTCGGGGCCGACGTCGTCAAGGTCGAACCGCCACACACCGGCGACAGCTACCGTGCCCTCAGCCGAGTACCCCCCAACCCCCACGTCGACGGGGTCAACTACCCCTGGCAACTGGACAGCCGCAACAAGCGCAGCATCGAGCTCAACCTGAAGTCGCCCGGCGCCCGGCCCGTACTTGAGCGGCTGGTGAGGTGGGCCGACGTCCTGGTCACCAACTTCCCGCCCCACACCCGGGCCGAGCTGGGCCTGGAATACGACGATCTGGCCCCCCTCAACCCCCGGCTGATCTACGCCGACGTCACCGGCTTCGGCGAGCAGGGCCCTGAAGCCCACCTGCCCGGCTTCGACGTCACAGCGTTCTGGGCACGCAGCGGCCTGATGGACGTCACCCGCCAACGCGGCGCACCCCCGACCATGAACGCGTTCGGCTCCGGCGACCACCCCACCGCGATCAGCCTGTTCGCCGGCATCATGACCGCCCTCTACCGGCGCGAGAAGACCGGTCAGGGCGCACGCGTCACCGCGTCCCTGATCGCCGAAGGCGCCTGGGCGGCCAGCATGTGGCTGCAGGCCGTCCTGCTCGGCGCGAAAACCCCCCACCCCCTCGACCGCTCCGACCCACCAAACGCCCTGGCCAACGCGTACCGCACCGCGGACGACCGCTGGATCCTGCTCGCATTCGCCAACGAAGACAAGCAAGTCCCCCTCTTCCTCAAGGCCATCGGCCACCCCGAGGCCGCCGAGGACCCCCGCTTCCACGACACCGCCAGCCGGCGCGCCCACGCCTCCGAGATCGTCGACCTGCTGGACAAGCGGTTCGCCACCCGTCCGCTGGCCGAATGGCGCGAGGTACTCGACGCCGCCGGCCTCACCTACGGAGTCGTCCAGACACTCCAAGAATGCGCCCACGACCCCCAACTCCTGGCCAACCAGATCCTCGTGCCGATCGACGACGGCAGCAGCGAGCCACACCTGACCGTCAACAGCCCCGTGCACCTGGACCAGGAGCAGAAGGTCCCCCCATGCCCGGCACCCGACCTGGGTGAACACACCGAAGCTGTCCTCATGGAACTCGGCTTCGACGCCGACGACATCGAGTCCCTGCGGACCGCCGAAGCGATCCCGCACTAGCGATGAACCGAAACCGACAGCACCGACACCACGCGACGAGCACCTCGGCACCGCGGACGAAGAGCCCTGTGCCCTCAGCGGTCAACGTCCCACCTTGCACAGGGAAGACAAGGAATCACCACCATGCCCACCATCGACGCCCCCACCGTGCATACCGGAGAACACGACGGCATCCTCGTGATCACCATCGACCGGCCGAAGGTACCCAACGCCGTCGACGGCGCCACCGCACGGGCGTTGGCTGACGCGTTCGACCAACTCGACGCCCGCGATGACCTGGTAGTCGGCGTGCTCACCGGCGCCGGCGGCACCTTCAGCGCAGGCATGGACCTCAAGGCGTACGCGGCCGGAGACACCCCCGTCATACCCGGGCGTGGCTTCGCGGGCCTCACCCGCTCCCAACCCCGCACCCCGCTCATCGCGGCCGTCGAGGGCTGGGCCCTGGGCGGCGGCACCGAGATGGCACTCGCCTGCGACCTGATCGTGGCCGCCCAGAACGCCACCTTCGGCCTCACCGAGGTCACCTTCGGCCTCGTCCCCCCTGAAGGGGGCATCGTGCGCCTGCCCGAACGCATCCCCCGCAACATCGCCCTGGAAATCCTCCTCACCGGCGAACCCCTGCCCGCCGCACGAGCCGAACAGCTCGGCCTCGTCAACCACCTCACCCCACCCGGCCAGGCCCTCGACAAGGCCCTGGAACTCGCGCACCGAATCGCGCGCAACGCCCCGCTGTCCATCGCCGCCGTCAAACGCGCGGTCAACGAGCGGACCGCCTACCGCGACCAGGACGCCTTCCGCCAGCAGGACCAGCTCGTCGCACCGGTCCTCGCCTCCCACGACGCACAGGAAGGAGCGTACGCCTTCGCCGAAAAGCGCTCGCCTCACTGGGAAGGCCGCTGAACCGGCCCCCGGTGGGCCCTCGTGGCGCGCGCCCGCCGCAGCCCCCCAGCCGACTCGTTCCACGGCCGACCGGGGCCACCGATCCGCACACCACGCAGAACTCAGGTCCGACCATGCGCATCCAAGACGTGCGACAACAACTGACCACCCCGCTGGACGCCCCAGCCTTCCCTCCCGGTCCCTACCGCTTCACCGACCGGGAGTACCTCACCATCACCTACCGCACCGACCCCAGGCCCCTGGAGTGCCTGGTCCCCGAGCCCCTTCACGTCGCCGAACCGACCGTGCGCTTCGAGGTCATGCGGATGCCCGACACCACCGGGCTGGGCGACTACACCGAGGCCGGCCAGGTGCTCTCCGTCGACTACGAAGGCGAGCGAGGCGAATACAACCTCGCGATGTACGTGAACGGCTTCCCCGCCATCGCCAGCGGCCGCGAGATCAGCGCCTTCCCCAAGAAACTCGGCGCCCCGTCGCTCACCATCGACTCCGACACCCTGGTCGGCACCCTCGACTACGGCTCACTACGAGTGGCCACCGCCATCATGGGCTACAAGCACGCCCCACTGGACGCGAACCAAGCACGCGACGAGATCTGCGCCCCCACCTTCATGCTGAAACTCCTGCCCGGATACGACGGCAGACCACGCATCTGCGAACTCGTCCGCACCCAGATCACCGACATCACCGTCAAAGGCGCCTGGACCGGCCCCGCCCCACTCCAGCTCTTCCAGCACGCCCTGGCCCCTCTGGCCGACCTGCCCGTCCTGGAAATCCTCTCGGCCCGCCACGTCCTCACCGACCTCACCCTCGCACCCCCCGAGGTCGTCCACGACTACCTCAACCACTGACCCCGTCACCGTCAACGACCCACTCCCCGACGCCGAGAGGCAAGTACGAGACCAACTGCGCGACATCACCCCGGCACTGAGCGCGCTCGGCCTGCCCACCACGGGCCTCACCCGCAACCTGCGCTTCGAACCCGACCTCCGCACAACCGTCGCCAACACCGACGTCGTCCAGGAAAACGGCCCCGAACGCCTCGACTTGAAACAGGACCTCTTTGCCCGCATCGAGCAAGCCACCCGCCCCGACACGCTGCTGCTCACCTCGACCTCGGGCATCCGCGCCACCGACATCGCCGAAGCGATGAAACAGCCGGACGGCTCGTCGTCGGCCACCCCTTCAACCCGCCGCACCTCGTCCCGCTCGTAGAGGTCGTCCCCGGCGAGAAGACCGATCCGGCCGCCGTCGAGCGAGCCGTCGCCTTCTACGCCGCACTCGGCAAGAAGCCACAGGTCCTGCGCAAAGAGGTGCCAGGATTCGTCGCCAACCGATTGCAGGCGGCACTCTTCCGCGAGGCAATCAACCTCGTCACCCAAGGAGTGGTGACCGAGTCGCAACTCGATGACATCGTCACCTCCTCCATCGGCCTGCGCTGGGCCGTCGAAGGCCCCTTCCGCACCTTCGCCCTCGGCGGCGGCCCCGGCGGCCTGCCGCACTTCCTGGAACACCTCGGCTCCAGCCTGCAGAGCCTGTGGGACGACCTCGGCACCCCCACCTTCGACGACCCCACCGTCAAACTCCTCTCCCAGCAGGCCGTCAGCGACGAGCCGATCGACACGCTGGCAGCCGAACGCGACGAAGCGCAGATCAAAGTGATGCGCGCGCTGGGCGAGGCTCGGTTCCACGCTTCGGCGTGAGCCCGGTACAACGGTTCAGCTGTCGCACCATCCCCCACTCGTGCTGGATGCAAGAATGCGGCTCAGCAGCGGCAGATGGCTGGAACGTGGTGAACCCCTGTATCCCACCGGCCCGCCTGGACCACCGCAGGACCGGCCCAGGCGGCCCGCTCCACGCGGCCGGTGTGACCTCCTTCGACGGACGAAGGGCCAGCCGCCGACCTCCCGGTCACGGCCGGCTGTTCTATGGACGGTACCCCTATTCCACGTGAGTCCAGGAGGGCACGGATGCGTCGTGTGCCTGGCCATGACTGGACTGGCCCCGGTGGCCCGTCCGGCGGCTACTTCGCCGGCGGCGGGCCCGTCTCCTGGTAGCCCGGCACGCTTGCGGCGTTGTCGATGTTGTCCTCGACCCAGGTGCGCAGGGAGCGCAGCGGCACGGCTGCGCTGTGGCCGAGGGCGGTCAGGGCGTACTCCACGTGCAGGGGGACGGCGGGATAGACGGTGCGGTCGACGAGCCCCGCGTCCTCCAGGCGTCGCAGGGTCTGGGTGAGCACCTTGGGGCTTACCCCTTGCAGGAGGCGTTGCAGAGCGCCGAAACGCTGTGGGCCGTCTTCCAGGGCTCCGATGGCCAGGGCTGACCACTTGTTGGCCAGCAGGTCCAGCATGGCGCGGCAGGGGCACTGGGCCGCGTAGACGTCGTGGTGGGCGTGCTGCCCGGTGTGGCAGTCCGTGGTCACGTGGAACGCTCCTCAACAGCATGCTTCCCATCGGGAAGTAGGTTCCCTTGATGGTAACTACCTCCCTGGGGATACGGTCAACCCCGTTGAGCCGAGGGCCGATACACGGCATTTCGGCAGGTTTCATGTATGTGATTCAAGGGAGTTGACTCATGTCCTCGATGCGCGCGGTGGTGCAGCATGCCTTCGGCGGCCCGGACGTCCTGCGGGTGGAGGAGGTGCCTCGGCCCGTGCCGCTTCCGACCGAGGTCCTGGTACGGGTGCACGCCGCAGGGATCAACCCGGTCGACTGGAAGACCCGGGGCGGCGGCGCCATGGCCGGGGTGCTCGGCGAGCCGCCGTTCACCCTGGGCTGGGACGTCTCCGGCGTCGTGGAGGAGGTCGGCTTCGGCGTGACCACCCTCAAGGCCGGCGACGAGGTCTACGGGATGCCGTGGTTCCCCCGCGCGGCCGGCGGCTACGCCGAGTACGTCACCGCCCCCGCCCGCCAGTTCGCCCGCAAGCCTGCGAGCCTCAGCCACGAGCAGGCCGCCGCCGTACCGCTGGCAGCGCTCACCGCCTGGCAGGTCCTGGTGGACACCGCCGACGTCCGGCCCGGCCAGCGCGTGCTGATCCACGCCGCCGCCGGAGGCGTCGGACACTTCGCCGTCCAGTTCGCCAAGCACCTGGGCGCCCACGTCACCGGCACCGCCAGCAGCCCCCGCCACGACTGGCTCACCGCACTCGGCGCCGACGAACTCGTCGACTACACCACCGTCCGCTTCGAGGACGCCGCCAAGGACATCGACGTGGTCCTCGACCTCGTCGGCGACGCACACGACAACACCAGCATCCGCTCGCTCGACGTGCTGCGCCCCGGCGGACTGATCGTCGCGATCCCCACCGGCGTCTCGCCCGAACTCCTCCACGCGGCCCAGTCCCGCGGGCTGCGCACCAGTCCCTTCCTGGTCGAACCCGACGGCCCGGCCCTGACCCGCATCGCCGAACTCATCGACGCCGGCGAGGTGAGCGTGGAGGTCGAGGAGGTCTACCCGCTGGAGCAGGCCGCCCAGGCCCACACCCGCGGTGAGAGCGACCGCACCCGCGGCAAGCTCGTCCTGCGCGTCGCCTCCTGACCCGGTTCACTCGCCGCCCACACCATCTGGCCGCAGCAGGTGACTGGTACACGTCGGACCCGGCTACCCGACCACCACACCGACCTGGTCGCAGGGCAGACACGGTCAGGGTGCACCACACACAGCCGCAAAGACCGGCCACCGAGCACCACCGATCCCACGATGTGAGGGAATCCGCCATGTTCTACGAGCTTCGGCGCTACCAGACCCGGCTCGGCCGCCGGGACGAATGGGTCCGCTACATGGAAGAAGTCGTCATCCCGTTCCAGACGACGAAGGGGATGATAGTCACCGCCTCCCTCATCGACGAGGAGGACCAGGACGGTTACCTCTGGATCCGTCGGTTCGACGACGAGGCACGGCGCGAGGAACTGTATGCCGCCGTCTACGAAAGCGACCGCTGGCGAGACGAGATCCGCCCCGTCGTGCAGCAACTGCTGATCCCGGAGAAGTCCGTGATCACCCGCGCGGTCCCGACAGCACTTTCCGTGCTCCGCTGACACCAGGACCCGCCCCGTGCTCCACCGCAGAACCGGTACTCACCCCAACAAACAACCCCCTCACCAGAGAAGGTCCTGATGAATACCGCAACGCAAGCGAAGTCCCTGCCCGCAGCCTCGATCACCCTCTCCGCCGCCACCGCCCTCATCGATGCGGTGCGCACGGCCGCCGAGGAGATCGGGTTCGAGGTGGCCGTCGCGGTCGCAGACGCCGGCGGCCACTTGAAGGCGTTCGAGCGTGCCGACGACGCACCCTTCCTGGCTGCCGAGGTCGCCGTCGACAAGGCGTGGACGGCAGCCTCCTACCGCATCGCGACCCACGTCTGGAACTCCTACGTCGCCAACCCCCAGGTCGCCCCTCTCATGCACCACCCCAGGCTGATGGCCGTCGGCGGTGGCTACCCGGTGATCGAGGACGGCAAGGTCATCGGCGGTCTCGGCATCTCCGGCGGCAGCTACGAGCAGGACCAGCAGGCCGCAGAAACCGCGCTCAGCTCGCTCGGCTTCGCAATCCCGGCCTGAAACAGCCACCGCGCCGGAGCGGGCAGCGCCCAGCACACCGTCCCTCGTGTGCCCTCCATCGCACCGACCGGCGTGATGACCGGCCGAACTCCCAGAGGCCCGGGGCCTTCGGGACTTCCACCAGCCGCTCGCCAATACGGCGAAGGTCTTCTCGGGGCAATCAATCCGCCGGCGAGCAACCCCGCACCGAATATGCCCTCGCTGTGGCCCGCCAGGAGCAAGCGAGCCTGGTGGGCTACGCCCGCCTGGCACTCGACCCGCACGCCCAAAAGGCCGCCACCATCGGCTTTGCCCTGCACCCGGACACCTGGGGAGCGGGCCTTGGCACCGAAACCGTGCACCTGATGTGCGCCCTCGGCTTCAACCACCTTGGCCTGCACCGCGTCTGGGCCGCCCGCGCTCCGCTGAACGCTGCCTCCGCCAAGACCCTGCTACGCGCCGGCATGACGGAGGAAGGCCGCATCCGGGAGCACGTATTCGTACGAGGAGCGTGGAGGGACTCGATCACGTACTCAATCCTCGATCACGAATGGCGGGAGTCAGACGGATCCGCGGAGGCCAACGGATGACACTCACCGCATCGTGACCCAGCGCAGAGCGCGCCGCTTGCTCGTGACTGAGGCATGCGGCCAGTGAGACCGTGTTTGGCTGCCCAGCGCATCCAACAGTGGGAGGCGGATGCCAGCGACGAAACGAGCGATTCGTCACTGTCGACCGCCGTGTCAGCGGTGGGTTCCGCGATGGCTGTTCCTCCGCAGCCGTCTCGATCGGGTGGGGGCATATGTAGTTGCGGATTATTTTTCCTGACCTGCGTTGCTTGTACTTGTGTCCGACGAGTCCGCGCTGGCATTTGTGGCATCGAAGGATTCAGGAGAGAAGGTATTTGTTGACTGGTGCGGTGCCTGATTCGCCGGGTTTGATTCCGGCATTCTGGCGGCGGTGCTGCCATTCGAACTGGACCTGTGACCAGAGTTTGGGGGTGACGAGGGGCTCCCATGTCCCCAGCAGAGGGCGTCCTTCGTCGTCGAAGAGAACGAGGGGCCAGCCGTCCCCGGCCGTGGCAGTCTCCACTCGGTGCCTTCCGGCGTAGGAGACCATGCCCGTATAGCGTGGATTGCACAGCATCGTGGACGACCGTGTGCGGGCGGCAGGAGGCTCGATCCCCTCGGAGTCGAATGCCTTGGCGATGCTGTAAGCCGATTCACCCGACAGGAATTTCTGGAAGATTCGGACGACGGCTTCGGCCTCTTCCGAGACAAGCCGCCCTTTGTTCTCGCCTTTGCGGACCCAGCTGCAGGCGATGGGGCCCTGGGTGAGTCCGTTCTGCGCGGCGGAGAGGTGCTGGCGGGCGACGCGGCGGGCGGTGTCCTCGGAGGACTTGAGCGCCATCACGCACATCATGCGGGCCATGTGGCGGTCGCTGTCGTTGATGAGGTTCATGCGGCCTCCGGTGGCGCCGGTGGCGGGACGTTTGACGTATTCGACGATGTCGATGAGGTCTTCGAGGTCCCGCGGCTGTCGGACGAGCCGGGCGAGGTCGTAGAAGGTGACTCCGTCGATGACGCCGTGTGCGAGGTCGGCGAGGAGTTGGTGAAACTGTGGTCGCAGGACGATCCAGTCGATGGAACCGTCGAGCTTGATGACCTTGCGCTTTTTGAACGCCGAGGTGTTGTTCTCCCGGTAGATCTTCGCGAAGGGGCCCCAGCGTAGGCGGGTGCGGCCGTCTTCGGCGTCTTTAAGCTGTCGGTCGATGCCGGCTTCGAGGCCGAAGCGGTCGGAGGAGATGCGGAGATAGGCGCCGGGTCGCTTCGGAACGTACGAGGCCAGGTGGTCGTGGAGGTTCAGGGTGATCTGTCCGCCGCGGGCGTGTGCGGGGACTTCGAAGTCCTCCCAGGCGGCGCTGAGGGCGGTTGCTGGCGTGGTGTCGGCTCCTGGTGCTCGATGGCTCCGATACCGGGCACTGTCCGTCGAACCCCGCGACTGGGCGATGCCGCGGATCCCCCGTAGAATCCGCGCCCCCTCAGATGGATACTGATCACCATGCGAGTTGACTTCAATCCTGCCGAGATGCCCCGCAATGACTTCTACAAGCTGTTGACTGCCACGGTCGTGCCGCGGCCCATCGCCTGGGTGTCGACCGTGACCCAGGAGGGGACGGCGAATCTTGCCCCGCATTCCTTCTTCAGCATCGCCAGCGTGAAGCCGCCCGTGGTGCAATTCAGTTCCGTCGGCCGCAAGGACACCCTGCGGAACATCGAGGCCACCGGCGAATTCGTGGTCAACTTCACGCCGGAGGAGCTTTTTGAGCAGATCAATGACACGGCTACGGACTTTCCGCGTGGGGTGAGCGAGTTCGAGGCGGCCGCGATCGAATCCGAGCCGAGCCTCCGGGTGAAGCCGCCGAGGGTCGCCGCCTCGCCTGTGGCATTGGAGTGTGAACTGCACAGCACGTTGCGGATCGGTGACGGGACCGTGGTGTTCGGGCGCGTCGTGCATGCCGTGGTTTCGGACGACGTCCTGGTCGACGGGCACCCGGAGATCAGCAAGCTGCGCCCGCTGTCGCGGCTCGGGAAGAACGAGTGGGGGACGGTCAGCGGCGTTCGCGACCTCGCTCGCATCCGGCACGAGGACTGGCAGGGTCCTGCGGCCGACCGTTAGCCGAGACCTGCTCGCCGGTAGGGAGTAACCCGGTGCTCGGGGAGGCGCGGGCGAGGGTTTCGCGTCAGTTCATTTCGGGGGAGTTCCGGAGCTTCGGAGGATGCGGGAGCGTGGTCCGCGACGGTTGTCCGGGGCGGTCGAGGGCGACTGCTGAAGAAGGCAGCCGGTAATCGGCGGTCGCGAGTCGGGAGTGACTGGTGGACGGTTGGGCTGCTGGACGGACGGAATCCGGACCGGGTTCACTTGCCGGGCACTATGTGTCCGGCGGGGATGATGCCGCTCCCGGGCGCGAATTACCTCCGTTTTGTGGTTCCGCCGGGGCCTGCGAAACCCCAGGGGAATTCGGGAAATCTGCGGACTCCGGAGACTTCCGCGAGCGGGCTTCCGGCACGGCGTTCAGCCGGCGGGCTGTGTTGCGCGGAGCGGCCGCCACGGCGGTAGCCGGATCTGCTGTGGCAGCGGCAGCGGCAGCGGCGGCGTACGGGAGTGAGACCGCGTACGCCGCTGACGCCGCCGTCGCTGACGACAGCGGGCGGTCCTTGCGGGTGATGACGTTCAACTTGCGCTATGCGTCGGACACCCGCCCGCATTCCTGGGGCGAACGCCGACCGGTGATGCGGAACCTGCTGCGCCGGGAGGCCCCGCACCTGCTCGGGACGCAGGAGGGGCTCTACGGACAGCTGCGTGATATCGCGGCGGATCTCGGTCCTCATTACGGCTGGGTGGGAACCGGACGCGGCGGCGGAAGTCGGGACGAATTCGCGGCGATTTTCTATGATGTGCGACGCCTCGCCCCCGTGGAGTGCGAACACTTCTGGCTTTCCGACACGCCGTATCTGATCGGGTCGACGACCTGGGGAAACACCGTTATTCGGATGGCTACCTGGGTGCGTTTCCGGGATCTTCGACAAAGCGAAGAGAGTGGGGGGAGTGGAGGGAGCGAAGAGAGTGGAGGAAGTCGGGGGCGTGGGGAATTCTATGTGTTGAACACGCATCTTGATCACGCTGTGCAGTATTCGCGGGAGCGTTCTGTGGCGCTGATCAACGATCGGTTGGGCGCCCTCGATCCCGCGCTACCGCGGATCGTGACCGGTGACTTCAACGTCGCGGCGCACAGGAATCCCGTGTACGAGGCCATGCTCGGAGGCGGCAGGCTCGTCGACAGCTGGGACGCGGCCGACGGGCGCAGCGCGCAGTACGGGACCTTCCACGGATATCGGCCGCTGGTGCCGGACGGGGATCGTATCGACTGGATCCTCACCTCACCGGCGGTGCGGACCCGATACGCGTCGATCAATACCTATTCCATGGGCGGACAATTCCCGAGCGATCACCTTCCGGTACAGGCGCTGGTCGACTGGTGAGGCGCTTACGGCCCGGATTTCGGTAACGGTCGACGGAGTCGTCCTACTGGCGGCGGGCGGGTGTGGAACCGCGGACCTGAAGGCCGTCGAGGAGGTCCTGGGTGGCTGCCGCGACGGCGTCGACGGTCTGGTCGAACACCTCGCGGTTATGGGCGGCCGGGGCGCGGAATCCGGAGACCTTGCGGACGTACTGCAGGGCCGCGGCGCGGATGTCCTGCGGCACATGCGTCCAGTCTGCCCCCTGGGAAAGCCCGCGGGGCCACTTCAGCTGAGGCCGGTGACCCGCATGGTGATGTTGAGGCGGCCGGCGGACATACCGGTGGCGGAGTCGCCGGTGCCCGGGTAGACCTTCGGCACGCCGTGGTAGACGAACCGCGACGGACCACCGAAGACGAAGAGATCGCCCGAGACCAGCTCGATGTCGGTGTACGGCTTGGTGCGGGTTTCCGTATTGCCGAAGCGGAAGACACAGGTGTCACCGATGCTGAGGGAGACGACCGGCGCGCTGGAGTGCTCTTCCTTGTCCTGGTGCATGCCGAGCTTGGCCTCGCTGTCGTAAAAATTGATCAGCGCGCTGTCCGGGGTGTAATCGTCGCCCGCGGTGGCGTCCTGATACGCGTCGACCAGCGCGCGGCGGCCCAACGCGACCATCCAGTCCGGGAATTCGGCGACCCGGGCACCGTTCACGTCGTCGGCGGTACGTCGGTACGCGTAAGGCTGCCAGTGCCAGCCGATGCACACGGTCTGGACGGACATCACGCCCCCGCGCGGGAGCTTGGTGTGCCGGATCGGGACCGGGCCGCGCGCCCAGTCCCGGCAGGCGGTGACCAGTTCGCGCTGCTCGGCCAGGGACAGCCAATCGGGGACGTGAACCGCCCCGGGCGCCAGCTCGCGGCGAGTGCGGCCTTCGAGGCCGGCGGCCGTCCCGGGCTGGCGGGCGAGTCCGTTGCGGCTGCTCGGTCCATCGGGTCCTTGGAGCTGCCCGACGTCCTCGAAGCCGGGGAGTGGGGTGCTCATGAGCTTGTGACCTGCCTATATGCGGTGGGAGGGAGCAAGGGGGAGGGAGGGGGACAGGGAACGGGCGGGGTCGGGGGTGACGAAGTGGCGGCTGGTTGCGGTGAGCTCCTTCTTTCAGCGTGCCATGGGGTGGGGTGTCGATCTCGATCCGTGATTGTCGGTCCGTGATGGGTGGGTCGCAGGGTGTGCCGGTGGTGGGTGTGCAGGGTGGTGCGCTCAGGGGCTGCCGGGGGCGTTATGCGGGGTGTGCCGAGTGACCCAGCCCCGGTCGATGAGCCAGGTGCCGCCGTCCGCGGTGGCGCCGCGCATGCCGTGAAGGACATCCGGCCCGGCGAGAGCGACGAGGCGGGAGTCACCGACGGAGGCGAAACCGTAGGTGCGGGTCGGCTCCCAATCGGTGCTGTGGCGGAGCCGGCGGCTCATCTGGGCCCAGCCCAGCGGTGCGGCGGCGACCACCCAGGCGTCCGGTCGACCGGCCGTGAAGCGTTGTGCCGGGCGCAGCCAGGACGCGGCGTGTTCCGGCCAGTCGACCAGGGCCAGGACGGTCCGGCCGGCTGCTCGCCATGCCTCCGCGAGCGACGCTGCGGCCGTGACGGACGCTGCGTCCCGGCTGTGGCCGATGGTGAGGGTGGTCGGGGTGGCCAAGAGACGCAGCAGGGTGGCCAGTTCGGTGTCGGTGTGCGGGGCGGGGGTGGGGAGCGGGCCGTATGCGTTCGCCTCGTGCTGGGGGATGAGAGGAGAGGGCGCGTGGCCGGCGGGCGTCGGAGAGAGGTCTCTCATGGAGGCGGGTGGGGTGTCGTGCACGGCGGTCAGATGAGGGTGGGCTGGAGGGCGCCTTCGTGCGTCAGCAGCGCGGTTTTGCGTTCCACGCCGGCCGCGTACCCGCGCATGGTGCCGTCCGCACCGATCACTCGGTGGCACGGGCGTACGAGCAGCAGCGGGTTCGCCCCGATCGCAGCTCCCAGGGCTCGCACTTCGGTACGGGGTACGCCGAGGGTGTCGGCCAGCCGACCGTACGTGGTCGTGGTGCCGTAGGGGACGTCGTCCAGAGCCTGCCAGACGCGCTCTTGGAAGTCCGTACCAGTGGTCCGGAACTCCAGGTCGAAGCGGGTCAGTTGGCCGGCGAAGTAGGCCCCCAACTGCTGGATGGCCTCGGAGAACGGGCGGGCGTCGCGCTGCCAGGGTGCCCGTACGGTCGGTGCGCTGCGCTGTCCGGGCATGGAGACCGAGGCCAGGGCGATACTGCCGGGCGTGAGGGGTGAGTCCATGCCTACGAGCAGCAGCTCGCCCAGCGGGCTGTCGAGAGTGGTGCAGTAGGTGGTGGTGGCAGGAGTGGGTGTGGCGGTGGGGGTGCTCTGGGTGTTCATGGCGCGTCCTCGGGAGTGTGCTGTTAGCTGGGGTTTCTCTGAGTGTGCCGGTTTGAGGACGCCGAGACTGGCGGGAATCGGACGTGGTGGTCCGGCTGGGCGCGGGAGCGGGGTGAGGTGGTCGGATGACGCCGGCCAGGGCTCGATCGGTGCGGTGGCGAGGCGAGCTGGGCCGGGCGGCGTGAAGCCGAGAACCACGGCGTGGAGGATGAGAAGGGCGTGGGGGCGAGCCGGCGGTGTAGGCCCGGATCGGACATGCTCGCGGGCGGGAGCTCGGAGGTCCGTCAGGGCTGTGGGAAGGCCCCGGCTGCCCGTCTGAGACGGGGCGTCGGAGACGGGATGCCGGGGCCGTTGCGCATGTGCACTCGTCCGTGCGTGGGTGCCCTACTAGGCGGCCTCGACGACCTCCGTGACCTCGGCGCGCACCGCCACCGTCCAGACCTCCAGCAGCACCGCATACTCCGCCATGTCCTGCGCCGTCCAGGCCAGACCGTGCCGGGCGCGGACAAAACGCCGGATCGAATCGTTGGCCTCGGAGGCAGGAACGGGCGTACCCGCATGGGAAGAAGGAGTTGGGGACATGTGAGACATGCTAGGGGTTGCCACTGACAGTGCATCCCCGCGTGCTTCAGCCATAGAGCCCCCGAGTGCTCTCCACCGATCGTCCCGTTTCCACCTCAACTCGCTGACCAGCAAAGACCGTCAGCACCTCGCCCTCCCCTCGCTGCCTGCATGTGTCCATTTCCACACGCTCCGCGTTCGCCCCACCCTGTCCGCCCACCCCCGAACCGTCAACAGGGCGTCATACGATCCGGCCTCCGAGGACCGGCCGCCTGAACTGCGGTGCGGCATCGCCACGGGCTCGGTGAAAAGGCGCACAAAGCGGGTGAGTGGCACGTGGACGTAGTCGTGCTGTGGTCGGTGGGGCCGGTCCGATAGGTGACGCAGGGCTGGCCGATCCGGAGGGCGAGTTCACCGAGTTTTCATGCAGGGTGGGGCGGTGGAGCCGGTGCTCGGTGGGGCCGGGTGGCACCAGTTGGCGC
Organism: Streptomyces sp. NPDC058000; assembly: GCF_042886435.1. Lineage (NCBI taxonomy): Bacteria > Bacillati > Actinomycetota > Actinomycetes > Kitasatosporales > Streptomycetaceae > Streptomyces > Streptomyces sp. NPDC058000. The sequence goes on along the minus strand of NZ_JBHVQS010000010.1, from coordinate 41,458 downwards.
GCGGGGCGTGGCGGGTGAAGGGCGCGCGGTCGCCGGTGCTCCGGGCGAAGATCGTGCTGCGGTGAGGAGGGGGTGCCCGGTGCAGGTCAGGTCGCTGTCAGCCGGAACGTCGCTCAGCGCTGCGCGTCGCGAGCCCCCGCCGGATTGGTGTCCGCGCCGAGGTACGTGCCGTAGCCCTCGGCCACCAGGGGGCCGTCGAAGACCAGCACCTCGTTGACCAGGCCGCCCTTCTGGTTGCGGTAGTTGATGACCAGGCAGTCCACGCCGACGTAGCTGCCGAGCACCTCGAACCGCAGGTCGGGGATGAGCCGCAGGCCCTCCGCCCAGTAGGTCCGCAGGGCTTGCTTGCCCCGGATGACGCCGTCGCCGCCGAGCAGTTGCGCGGCTACCGGGGAACGGAACGTCACGTCGTCGGTGAAGTGCGCCAGTAGTGCGTCCAGGTCGTGTGCATTCCAGGCGGTCACCCAAGAGTCGACGAACGTGTGTGCGGTCGTGTGATTCATGGGCGCATTATGTCGGGTACGGAGAGGCGCGCGGCCGCCACCCGCGGCGGGCGAGTGGCGGCGGGGAGGCGGGACGGCTCAGACCTTGGTGAAGCACATGGTGTAGTCGGTCCTGCGGTTGCTGGTGAATTGGATGCTGTAGTCGTAGGAGGAGGCGCACTTCTTGCCCGCGCCCAAGAGTCGTTCGCCCAACTTGTACTGCGCGCCGGGGGAGTTGCAGTCGACGATCGTCGGCAGCGGTTCGCCGGTCGGGTGGTCGACCTTGACGCAGTCACCGACCTGCGGATCGTGCGTCTTGCGCTCCGCGTTCCGTGCGTCCCGTGCGGCCTCCTGCTTGGCCTTGCCGCCGTTGGGGTTGGTGTTGTAGTCCCACACGTACCAGGCGCCGCCGCCGAAGATGGCCAGGAGGATCACCGTGGTGATCAGCCCGCGCATCGGACTGCGCTGGGGCTGCTGCCGCTGAACGGGCGCGGGCTGCTGTTGCGGGTGACCGTAAGGCGACTGCGGCGGCCCGGTGTACGGCCCCTGGGGAGGCCCGGTGTACGGCTGCTGCGGAGGCCCGGCGTAGGGCTGCTGTGGGGGACCGGAATAGGGCTGTTGCGGATGCCCGTACGGCTGCTGCGGAGGTTGGTTCTGATTCTGATAGGGCGGCGGTGCGGACATGGTGCGGATCCCCCAGGTGTGACGGTGGAGAGTAGAGACGGAGGTCGGCGGGAGCTGGCCGGTGCAGCAGGCTACCTGCCGGGTGGCCGCAGTCGCGTTACGGGTGCTGAGCCCGCTTGTCTGTTTGTCTGTTTGCCTGGAACGCGGCCTCCGCTCGACGTGCGGCGTGCGCAACTCCGTTTCCCACAAACCGGGTAGCGGTGAGGGGGGCGCGGCTGTATGTGGTGGCACTCGCTGGCTGTGTGTGGTCCTTTGGCTGTGGCGCTACGGCACCTTGCTCCGACCGACCGAATGATGTTGACGCTCAGCTTGCGCGGGGAGTAAATTTATGCCCGTCGTAATTTCTTTGGGGGAGTCGCGACGGTGCTCGGCGTCGATCCGATGCCCAAGTCCCGCCCGGGGCAGGCGCGTTCACGGCAGTACGCCTACACTCCGCGGCCCTCCCACCTCGCGAGACGCCCACCACCCATGACGGAGGACCATTGCTGAACGTCACTGCTGTTCCCGCGGCGCCCGGGCATGCCCAGGCCGCCCGCGACCGCGCCGGCGCACTGATCGCCGCCCCGCTCCCGGCCGATGCCGAGGTGCACGGCGACTGGGTCCGCGCGCCGGGCGCCCGGGGCGGTGCGGTGATCTACGTACACGGTGGTGGATTCGCCCACACCATGCCCGAGGCCGAGCGCGTCATGGCCTACCGGCTGTCACAGGCAACCGGCCGGCCGACCCTGCGGGTGGACTACCGCCTGGCGCCCGCCCACCCCTACCCCGCGGCGCTGGAGGACCTGCTCGCCGCCTGGCAGGCCGTGTTGGCCGAGGGCATCGCCGCTCCCGAGGTCGTCTTCGTCGGCGAGTCGGCCGGCGCCACGCTGGTGCTGTCCGCCCTGCTGGAGCTCAAGCGGACCGGGGGCCCGCAACCCGGCGCCGCGGTCGTGATCTCGCCGGTCACCGACTTCGCCCTGACCGGCGCGTCACTGACCGCCAACGACGGTAAGGACGTGCTCAGTCACGCCGTCCTCGATGCCATCACCAGCCAGTACCTGGCCGGCGCCCACGCGAAGGAGGCGCCGCAGTCGCCGCTGTACGGCGATCCGCGCGGATTGCCACCGCTGCTGGTCGCCGTCGGCACCGACGAGGTGCTGTTGGACGACGCCCGCCGCTTCGCCGAGGCCGCCGACGCCGCCGGAGTGAGCGTGCGCCTGGACGAGTACGAGGACATGCCGCACGCCTTCCACCTCTCCGAGCCCGGCGAGGTACTCCTCGAACGGCTCGGCCGGTGGCTGGCCGACCCGGTCCGGGAGTTCACCGTCAGCGGTCCGGAGGCCGGGCCGTACGCCCTCGCGGACGGTCCGGACGGGGCGCTGTGGTTCACCCTGGTCCACCAGGGTGCGATCGGCCGGCGGGACGCGGACGGCCGGATCACCGTCCACCCGGTCGGCGCGGGCCCGACCGTGCTCGCCCAAGGGCCCGACGGCGCCCTGTGGTTCACCGAGTACGGCAGCCACCGGATCGGCCGGATCACCATGGACGGCGAAGTCACCTCGTTCGCGCCACCGACCGCCGACGGCGGGCCGTTCGGTATCGCGGCGGGCCCGGACGGGGCGATGTGGTTCACGCTGTCCGGCGCCGACCGCATCGGCCGGATCACCATGGACGGCGAGATCACCGAGTACCCGTCACCCGGCGCCTTCCCCTCCGCCCTCACCGCCGGGCCCGACGGCGCCCTGTGGTTCACCCTCAACCAGGACCATGCGATCGGCCGGATCACCACGGACGGGCGGACCACCGCGTACCCGCTGCCGACGCCGTCCGCCGCCCCCGTCGGCATCACCGCCGGACCGGACGGCGCGCTGTGGTTCACCGAGATCGGCGCGGGGCAGATCGGCCGCATCACCGTGGACGGCACCGTCACCGAGTACCCGCTGCCCGACCGCCAGGCGCGGCCGCACGCCCTCACCACCGGCCCCGACGGGGCCCTGTGGTTCACGGAGTGGGGCGGCAACCGGATCGGACGCATCGACACCGACGGCAAGATCACCGGCTACGACCTGCCCCGCCCCGCCTGCGAACCGCACGGCATCGTCCAACACCGCGGTGCACTGTGGTGCGCCCTGGAGACCGGTTCCCTGGCCAGGGTTGCGGTGCACATCGGGTAGCCGGTGTCCCTGGCGTGACTGCGGCTCCAGGCACGAGCGGCAGCCGCCGGTGGCCTCTCGACCACCGTTGGCTGCCGCCGTTCCCTTCTGCCCCGGAGTTCTGGCCGTCGTCACCGGGGCCAGTCGGTCAACCCCTCTCAGGTGGCGCTGAGGTGCACACTGCCGTACCGCGGACGGGAGCTGGCCGGCGGGACCGTGGGCAGGCTCACGTCCTCACTGGAGGGTTCCAGCGGCACGGGAGCCAGCACGACCGGCGGGACGCTGCTGCCGTCCCACCTGCCCTCCTCGCGCAGGTGGGCCAGTTGGTCTGTGACGTCGAAGCGGAACGTCAGGCCGGTGCCGCCGTGGTGGTGGATGTCGCCGCCGACCGCGCCGAAGAAGTCGATGTACCCGACGAAGTAGGGGCTGTCCGGACCAAGATCGGTGTCCTGTTCGTTGGCGCCGAGCAGCACCCGGTACGTGGTCCCGGGCGACTCGTCGGCACGTACGTCGCCGATGGTGAGGAGGACCCGCTGCGGGGTGTCGCTGCGCGCGGCGGTGCTGAGGGTGTCGATCGCGCTGAATTCGGCCTCCAAGGGCACGGCCTGCGGCTGCGGGCCCAGTACCGCGCCCGTCTCCGCGCGGCAGAGCACCCGGTCAGGGTTCCCCGGCACGGCGGCCGTCAGTTGCAGACTGCGACGCTGGACGCCGACCGTCGGTTTGGTCCAGACCTCCAACGAGTCGTACTGGTAGCCGAGTTGCTCGGTGGTGAGCATGTCCCGGGCCCGCTTGCTGGCCTTGTTGCCGTCCTTGTCGCGGAAGGTGAGGGGCTTGTCGAGCCAGTCCGTGCTCTCGGGGTTCTTGCGGCCGTCGCCGCGGGCGAGCCAGGCCGGCCACAGCCGGTCGATGTTGGCGTGGTGCAGCCAGAAGATCGGGTCGCGGGGCGAGACGAAGATGCCCATCCAGCCACCCACGAACAGGTGGATCTTGTTGTGCGGGATCGATTCCAGGGCGCCGAAGTCCGCTTCGTCATGCGGAAGTTGCGTTCCCGTGTCCTTGCTGCCGAAGTACTTCGGGAGCACCCCTGGGAACACCTTGGCCCCCATGGCCATGGTCGGGTCGACCAGTTCCCAGGCCACGGCGTAGCCCTTGCTGGCCCCCTCGCTCCGCTTGATGCAGTCGTACAGCGGGTTGTCGATGTACTGCTTCGGCCCGCCGGTGTGCTGGATCAGATCCGGGATCCTGGGCTGCCGGAACGCTGCCGGAAGCCTGCGGAACTCCATCGACTCCTTGCTCGCCGGGTCGTTGTTCGCCACCCGGGTGTAGTTCCAGTACGGCAGTGCCCAGTTGTCCGGGCCACCCAGTTTCTTGACCACCTGGCCCACGATCTGCTCGAAGTAGTACAGGTACGCGCGGTGCCACGGCAGGAAGAACCACCCGCCGTGCGGACACTGGTTCCACTCCGGGTTCCCGCCGCCGACGGGCGGTGCGTCGGGGTTCGGGCTGCCGGAACCGTGGACGTTCGCCTGCCAGCGCCAACTGCGGGGGTCCTCGTCGTAGCCGTTCATCATGGCCCCGACGGCGTAGGCGTACCAGAGGATGTCCGGGTGCCAGTTCTCCGGGTCGCTCGCCATCGTCGAGACGTCGCGACGCATGCGGTAGGTCGGGTTGGCGTTCGTGTTGGCGTTCATGTCGTCGTTCACGGGAACGCTCCAATTCCTGTCGTTGTGCGCGTGGTTGTGTTCGTGGTTGCGTTCGTGCTCGTGCTTGTGGAACTGGTGGTTGGTGCTCGTGGTTGTGGAACTGGTGGTTGTGGCAGGTGTCCGACGCACGTCCGTGGTGAGCCGGACCGGACCGGGGAGGGTGGGACCTGTGGAGTTACGCGCGTCGGGGCGGACGCTCTACGAGGGGCGGCCCGCGTGCCTGTCTGGGGACCCGATCCGTGCCGTCAGTGCAGGACCATGACGGCCATCGTCGTGACGGCCAGCGCCGAACCCATGGCCAGGCAGGCAAGCCGCCAGACGGTCCGTTGTGGCGTCGCGGACCGACGTCTGAGCAAGGCCAGGCCGGCCACCGCACCGTGCAGCAGGACGCCGGCGACGACGGCCATCAGTACGGCGTGCACACCGTCCGGCAGTGGGGCGACCTCGGTGACCAGCCCGCCCAGCAGCGGGCTCAGACAGGCCAACACCAGCCAGGGGAACAACCGGCGGCGACCGTCGGTCTCCAACATGGTGGTCAGGGCCAGGCCCTCGCTGCCGGAGTGCAGCGCCAACGCGGCGACGACCGGGAAGGTCGGCAACAGCGCCACCGTCATGCCTTCGACGACCCGGTGGAGTACGAGGGCGGCGGCGGTCCCGTTGCCGTAGGACTGCCCGCGCCCGCCGCATCGGGCCAGGAGGACACCGCACCCGGGAAGCACGGTGAATCCGGCGACGGCGGAGACCGGCACCGCCCATCCAGGCAGCCCGGACTCCCCGGCGTCATCGATCGCGCGCGGCAGGATGTCGATCACCGCCAGCGCCAGCAGCACCCCGCAGGCCGCCGGCAGGAGCACCGTGCCATGGCGCCGCCAGCGCCGCGCCGACCAGGCACCCGCCAGAGTGCCGCAGATGATCAGGAATAACCCCACATATGCCTCGGGCTTGAACCCGAGTGGCGCGATGGCCAGTGGTGTGCTGGAAGCCGTACCTGCCGCCATCGTCCAGTTCACAGCGGTCTCCCTCCTGCTGGCAGCTGCTCCTGCCAGTACGCCACTCGGGTGCTTTCGCAGACATCTCGGGGCCGCCATTCGGGTGAATGGTTGAAGATGGTTGTGCCGCCTGCCGCCTGCCGCCTGCCGCCTGCCGTCCTGCCGGTCCAGGGCCCGGCCAGTCACTCCCGTTCGTTCCCGTGCGGTGTTCCGGCGAGGGCGTGGTGGCGCCGGGGCGAACGAACGAGGACGACTGGACGGCGGAACGGCCGGGCGGCAGACCCCGGACGGCGTGCGCCAGGCATCCCCGCCCCGGCAGGAGACTCCCCTGGGGACCGCGACACCGGACGACCGTCGACTCCCCGGCGCCCGGACCACCAGGCTCTCCCGCTGATGCGGCCATCCCACGTTCTAGGGTGGGGAGTTGATATTGGACAGCCCGGACTGTGGAGGTGGGGAAGGCCGTGATGCAGGCACAGGTGGACGAGGCTCCGGGTGGCGATCCGTGGGCGGGGGTGGACGCCGACGCTTTGGCGCGGGCCGTCCGAGGGCAGGCAGGGCGGCCGGTGTTGGGCGTCGAGGACATGGCGACGTACCTCGCGGAGCAGGTGGCGGACACCTCCCACCGCGAGGTGGTCGGACCACTGTTGAACGGCGGAGGGCCCAGCGGTGTGATCGTCCGCCGGGGCCGGATCGTGGCGTCCTGGGGCGACCCGACCCGCGTGGAGATGGCGTTCAGCGCCACCAAGAGCGTGCTGTCGCTGGTGGCGGGGGTGGCCTTCGACGACGGGGTGATGGCGCTGGACGAGCCGGTGTACCGGTCCGTCCGGCTGCCGCAGTTCGCCGACCCGCACGGGCGCGGGATCACCTGGCGGCACCTGCTGGACCAGACGAGCCAGTGGGAAGGGGCGCTGTGGGGAAAACCCACGCGCGTTGACGCACAGAGCACCCGCGAGGGGACGGAGTCACCGGGCGGGCCGCCGGGGGAGGGGTGGGCCTACAACGACGTTCGGGTCAACCTCACCGCTCTGGCGCTCACCGTCCTGTTCGGGCGCTCCCTCCCGGACGTCCTGCGCACCCGTGTGCTGGACCCGATCGGAAGCTCCTCCTCCTGGTCGTGGCACGGCTACCGCGCCTCCTACGCCGAACTCGACGGCGGCCGGGTACCGGTCGTCTCCGGCGGGGCGCACTGGGGCGGCGGCCTGTGGATCAGCGCCCTCGACTTCGCCCGGGTCGGCCACCTCTGCCTGCGAGGTGGACGCCACGCAGACCGCCAAGTCATCTCCCGCCGTTGGATCGACGCCCTGTGGACCCCCTGCCGTGTCAAGCCGAACTACGGGCTGTCATGGTGGTTGAACGACGACCGGACGGTCTGGCCCACGGCCCCGACGACCGGACGCTGTGCGCGGGGAAACGGCGGCAGCCACCTGCTGTGGGTCGACCCGGCCCGCGACCTCGTCATCAGCTCCCGCTGGGGCGCCGACGTGGCGACCCTGATCGCCGAGGTCTCGGCGGCCGTGCGACCAGGGTGACGGGGTGACGGGGTGACGGGGCGGCGGGTGTGCTGCCCGTCCAGCGTAGGTGGCGCCGGGGGCGGACCGTCGGCGGGCGTGCGGAGGCACATCAGGGCGCAGGCGCCGGGGCGCAACCGGCCTGTGCGCCGCCGTGCCTCAATGACGGGCTGTGAGTCCGGAGAAACGCCGACGGGTGCCCGAGGCTCCGACTGATACTGACGACGGTGCCTTGACTGGCTGTCCGGCGTCGCCGGCGGCAACGGCCCCATCCCGCCTACACCAAGGAGCATTGCCATGCGTCGTATGCGTGCGTTCGCCGTCGCTTCGGCCGCCCTGGCGGTCGTGTTCGGCCTCGCGCCCACCGCAACCGCCGCCCACGCGGCGCCCACCCACCGGGCGTCCTACCGCTGCACCCCCGGCTACTTCTGCATCTACAGCAACTGGAACGGTGGCGGCACCCGTTGCCAGTGGTCGCAGCGCAGCAAGGCGAACACCGCCGATGACTGTTCCTTCATCCGGCGGGGCCAACGGGTGCGCTCCGTGTGGAACGGGACCGGCCACCGGGTGCAGTACTACACACAGACCAACTACCACGGCCGGGTCGGATCCACCCGGGCCGGATCGGGCGGCAACCTACAGGGCAACTACCAGATCCGGTCCTTCAAGCCGCAGTAGTGGGCGTTGTGTTGAGTTGTGTTGCGTTGGATTGAGTCGGCCTGAGTCGGCCTGAGCCGGGTTGACTTGTGTTGTCGCTACGTCAGTAGCGATGACGCGGGACTGAGAGGGTGTTCTGTGGGTGTTCGTCTGATTTCAGATTGAGTTGGTCTCTGGGGCGGCCGGTGCCGACTGGGTCAGGGTGAACAGGCCGGGGTTCGGGCTCGGTGAGGAGGTCGCGGTTGACCAGGCGTTTCAGCTTGGCCCTCATGCCCTCGGTGTGCCGCGGCTCGATGCCGAGGCCGAGCGTGTGGCAGACGTCCTTGGCGCGGAGCCCGTCCCCGTTCTGCTCGAAGAGAGTCAGGATGTCGCGGTAGCCGGGCGGCAGCGACTCAGGGGCAGGGGTGCCGTCCTCGGTGGCCAGTTCCAGGACGGTCTCGCGGGTGATCTCCAGCCGCTCCAAGGTGTGCTCGGCAGTGGCGAGTTGCTCGGTGAGCTCGGTGAGCTGCGCGCGCAGTCGTTCGATGGTCTCGCGCACCAGTTGCTGCCGGGTCTCGATCTTGTCCAGGAGCTGTCTCACCGCCCGCTCCCGCTCGCCTGGGGTGCATCGCGCCAGGTCGGGGTGGCGGTGCGGGTGAGGCGGCGGAGCATGACGTCGGTCATGGACCAGTGGATCATCGCCACCGAGCTGGCCGGCAGTGTCTCGTAGTCCCGCACGAGTCTGCGGTGGAGCATGAGGGTGCCGAACGTCTGCTCCACCACCCACCGCTTCGGTTCCGGGGTGAACCCTCTTGCCCCTGGCTCACGTTGGACGATCTCCACGTCGTTGCCGAGGTCGGCTCCGTGTTCGACCACGGCCTGCTTGAACCCGGCATCCACCCAGCGCTTCGTCACCGTGGGTGCCGCGGCGGCGACCTTGTCCAGCAGAGCGATCCCGATCGCGTTGTCGTGCACGCTCGTGGCGGTCACGACCACCGCGATGATCAGGCCGAGGACGTCGGTGGCGATGCCCCGCTTGCGGCCCGGGCTCTTCTTGCCCGGATCCAGCCCGGTCGTGTCCTTCGGTGCGTTCGCCGAGGCCCGCACGGTCTGGGAGTCCAGGACGACGCCGGTGGGGTCCTCGTGCCGCTTGCGCATTTCGCGGGCCTGCCAGCGCAGCAGGTCGTGGATGGTCTCGGTGGTGCCGTCGTCGCGCCACAGGGCGAAGTAGTAGTACACCGCGCTCTTCGGCGGCAGGTAGCGCCACTGGCAGCCGGTGCGGGCCTGGTAGAGGATCGTGTTGACGATCTCCCGCATCTCGTACTGGCCCTCGTGCCCGCTGACCGAGGGATCCCTCGCCTTCCACGCCGTAATGACCGGCCGGATCAACTCCCATGCCTCATCCGGCAGATCACTCGGGTACGGCTGACGTCCGCCCACGCCTCCCAGCAGACCGCACCCTCCGTCGGCCGTGAAGCCCGGAATCGGACAACCCGCTCACAAACACGACGAGAATCGCCGAACTCTCGCAGAACACGCTCTCAACGCCGGCCCTTCTCAGGCGCCCCTTCTCGTCCAGTGCCTTGTGCAGTCTCAGCCGCACCTTGTGCGAGAAGACGGGCTCCAACGGGGCACCTGGTCGCCACCGCACCACAGTGAGATAAGCGCTGTGGCAGCCGACATCGAGCACACCCGCCTGCCGCATCCAGCCCCCTCCCCTCGCAGCGCCCCCGTTTGGGCGGATTGAGCCCCCGGAGCATCGCGTCACAGACGGGCTCCTGGCTGACCAGCACTGGGGCCGCTCCGTGACAATGATGTCACTGTTCGTACCTGCCCCAGGGGGCCGCTGCGCTTCCTTGGCGGGGAACCCTCTCGGGAATGGCTGCGCAAACCTGCCGCCGCAGCTCGCACCTCTCGGCGATGGAAGCCGGTGGGGCGCCCCCCGGGGGGGGGGGGGGCCCCCGGGGGGGGCGGCGCCGGGGGGGAGCGGGGGGGGCGCCCCAGGGGGGGGTGGGTTGGGGCCGCCCGGGGGCTCTGG